>CALFUG010000422.1 GCA_937928455.1 uncultured Clostridia bacterium | reverse complement strand
ACATATATCTCAGCCCCCGGAAACTTTGGAATACGCCTTTAGCTCATCTCCATCTTGTAGCTCCTGATGTATCATGACTCTCATGCCATTCACCGCCACAAATCCAAATCGCGGAATTATTTCATAGTCAATCCCCTGACTCTGAAGGGCTTCATGGCAAGTGGTGCCCTCTGGCACTTCTATGGTTCGCTGTTTTTCTCCCTCCCAATATTTGGGCAAGGTTCCCCGAAGCAATATTTTTACTGTCATCATTTGGTATCAATTCCTGTTCCTTTATATTATAATTTTAACATAACATTAGTATACTATAAGGAACCATTTTTGTCCAAAGGAGCCGAATCGCATGAGCTATTGCGAAAAGAACGATTTGAACATTTTCAGTACCATTGTCTACGATATCCATTCCACCGAGGATTTAACCAAAATGCGGAAGGACTTTTTGGAATCCGTTCGCCTGTTAATCCCTTTTCGAAGTGCCAACTTCTATTTGGCTTCCCGAAGCGGAGAACATATTCTCGGAGACCCGGTGGCCATCGATTTTCCGTTAGAAGCTTTGGAAGACTACCTAGAAACCATTGAAGAGGAGGATCCTGCCCGCTGGGTGTTCCTTCATGCAAAGAATATGGTCTATCGAGAAGACGAGTTCTTTTCCCAAGAGGCCATCCAAAACAACAAGTGTTTTCAGGACTTCTATTACCCCAACGGTCTCTATCATCCCTTACAAGTAAGTCTGGCCCGGGAAGGCCAGTTCCTAGGCAGTCTTTCCTTTTATCGAAAAGAAGCTGAGCCTCCCTTTTCGGATTATCAGGTGTATTTTTTGGACCTGTTAAAGGATCATTTAGCTTTCCGTTTATACCATGAATTACATCAACCGGACTATTCCCATATTGACGGTTGGATTTTAGACGAAGGAGAGCATTATGGCCTTACACAAAGAGAGAAGGATGTCCTTCGATTGCTGGCCATAGGACAACCCACAAAGGAAATCGCTTCTCTTCTCTACATCAGCCCCTATACGGTGAAAAAACACACCATGAACATCTTCAAAAAGCTTCACATAAAAAGCCGCCGGGAGTTGGAAACATTACTGAACCCCTAAATCCTTTATAGGGTCCAAGGGTGGTTGGACTGCCGTAGCACTTTTCCAGGAAGGGTGTCTTCCCTGGCTTGCCCCTCTCGTACTACCGTGACTCCATTGACAATAACGGCTTGAAGTCCGGCAGGCGAAGCATCTGGACTTCCCAGACCCACATAGTCCGCCTCATCTTTAATTTTTCTTGCATCAAACACCACAATGTCTCCGTCCGCTCCCACACTTAAGTGCCCCTTGTCTTTTAGACCCATCCGTTGAGCTGGAATCCAACTTGATTTCTCCACCGCTTCCATCATGGATAAAAATCCTTGTTCCCGAACCAGTTTCTGGAATACTCTGGGGTAGGTCCCTGCATCTTGAGGATGGCCAC
>CALFUG010000421.1 GCA_937928455.1 uncultured Clostridia bacterium | reverse complement strand
ATGATATAATGAAATGCACTATGTGCCGTGAAACAAAAAATATTTGGGAGGTCTTATTATGAAAGGCTATAATAGCGAATCAATAAGAAATGTCGCCTTGTTGGGGCATGGCAGTTGTGGAAAAACCATTTTTTTAGAAGCCGCGTTGTTGGCCACCGGTGTAATCAATCGGTTGGGTCGGGTAGAGGATGGGAATACCGTATCCGACTACGATAAAATGGAAATTGAAAAAGGATATTCCATCGGAGCATCTATTGTTCCTGTAGAATATAACAAGGTGAAGATTAATTTTATTGACACCCCGGGATTTTTCGATTTTGTGGGAGAAGTACACTCCGCACTGCGTGCTGTAGAAGCTGCCCTCATTATGGTAGATGCTTCCTCTGGTATACAAGTAGGAACGGAAAAATCATGGAATATTTGCAAGCAGTATAATATGCCCAAAATGTTTGTTATTACCAAAACAGACAAGGAAAATGTAGATGTAGATCAAGTTATTATGGACTTGAAAGAAAAATTCGGAACTTCGGTGGTAACGCTGGAGGATAAGGATTCTCTCAATGAAGCCATTGCGGAAACCGATGAGACCTTGTTGGACAAATTCTTTGGAGGCGAGGAATTCACGGAAGCGGAATTTAATCAAGGACTGTTGAAAGGTATAGGATCTGGCAACATTACACCGATTCTGGTTACCTCTGCTCACAAGGGAGAGGGTATAAAAGAAGTGCTAGACAGTGTAATCAAATTTGTTCCAAAGCCCGGGGATCATGCGCCCTACAAAGCAAAGAATGACAGGGATGAAGAAGTGGAAATTCCTTGTGACGATGCCGGCCATCCCGTTGGATTTGTTTTCAAGACCATCGCGGATCCCTTCCTTGGTAAAATCAACTTGATTAAGGTGATATCCGGAAAATTACATCAAGGAATGGAAGTATATAATCCCCGTGTTGAGAAGGTGGAGAAACTGGGATCACTGTTCTTCCTGCGGGGGAAAACCCAGGGTGAAGCAGGAGAGATTTTGGCGGGTGATATTGTGGCGGCGGCCAAGTTACAACATACCCAGACGGGAGATACGCTGTCTGAAAAGGCCAACGCAGTGGCATTACAA
>CALFUG010000420.1 GCA_937928455.1 uncultured Clostridia bacterium | reverse complement strand
CCAAACTCCGGATGCATTCCATCATGGGGAGAAAAAGCATGAACCCCTTTCATTTGAATCACAAAAACCGCGTAGGCATCGTAACCTTCCTTCACCCCCCGGATTAGCTCCATCAAATGTTTGATTCCCCGCTCTGTGGGAGCATCGGGAAACAAAGCCACTCCCTGCTCTTCCAGTGTAACCCCTTTGATTTCACACAAAACCTCCCGGTCTTGCGTCTTCACGTAATAGTCCAGCCGAGAGTTACCATAGGTGAACTCTCCTTTCACTTTCTCCACTCCGGGGAGAAAGTATCCCGCTCGTACGTATTCTCCAAAGGCAGCATTGGGAGCCTGGCTATCGATATTCACCAAAATGGGGTCCTCATCCTTATTCCCAAAAGGCGATTCCTTCACCACGGCAATTAAGTCATATGCTGTCTTACGATTAGGATTTTCGGACTTGGACAAAAAAACCCGGCTACCGGGGAGAAGAAGCTCCCGACAACGGCCGGTATTTTTCACATGAACCCGATGGGTTTCTCCTTTTATGGTGACAAAAGCCACAAAGCGATTGGGTCGCTCCCAGAAGATTCCTTCCACCACTTGTTGGTATTTCATTTATCCGATGACTCCCAAATGTTCCAATAGAATTTTCAACCCGATCAAGACCAGTACAATGCCACCCACCAACTCCGCTCGCCTGCCCAAAGAGCTTCCGCAACGATTGCCGATGAGAACCCCAAGAAAGGATAAGGAAAAGGTCACCAGGGCAATCCAACTGACAGCCGGAAGAATGGATACATGCAGGAAAGCAAAGGTAATTCCCACGGCCAAGGCATCAATGCTGGTGGCAATGGCCAAGAGCACCACTTCTTTCCACTTCAGAATCTCACAAGACGATTCTTCCTTGTCCGGATGAAGAGCCCCCCAAACCATACGTCCCCCAATAATCGCCAAAAGTATAAAAGCAATCCAGTGATCCCAGGGGGTTATATAGGGAGCGAAGCCGGTTCCCAAGCCCCATCCTATGAGAGGCATGAATCCTTGGAATCCACCGAAGAACACTCCGATAATCAAGGCATTCCTCTTTTGGGAACCGCCGGTGGATAATCCCTTACATATGGATACGGCAAAGGCATCCATAGATAAACCTACCGCAATCAACAATAGCTCTAAAAAACTCAATCTCTATAGCTCCATTTCCCGGTTTGTTTGATGCAAAAAAGTAATCTCCACTTCTGCCCCGGTGTATCGATGAACCCAATCTGCCAACTGTTCTGTGGCTTCCTGGAACGCCATCTTCCGGGTAGGATCTACACTTTCTATAATCAGGAAAGCACGGGTGGTGTCCGGCGTCAGCATAGTACGCTGCCCATCCCGCCAGTTCCAGCAACGACAAACCGCTCCCAGATCATCTCGATAGATGACTTCTCCCGGCAAGGCCGGGTCTTCGGCTTCGTCCCCCAAGGCCATAAAGGCTTCTCCCCCTTGAGCAATGGTGAGCACTAAATCTCCTTGAAAGCTGTCCATGTCCTCTCCACCACAGGGGATTCCGTAAGTTAAAGACACCGCGTTATAGATATCCACTAAAGGGTTAATGGAAGAAACGGGATTTCCCTTTTCCACTCGCTTCAGCAGCGCCTCAATGGAGCAACGAACTCCTTTTTTGGTTTTAAATTTCTGGTAGGCTTGTCGCCAAACCGCAATGACCGGGTTTTCGCTGAACACTTCCCGGGTCAGATGCCTTTTCGCCTCCCAATTGGCTCCCTCCAGCAAAGTGCCGATTTCCGCCAAAACATCATCTTGGCCATTAAGCTTATTATCCACTCCACAGGCCGTCACTACACCGATTTCCGCTTCCGGAAACAATTCCCAAAAGCCTTGTTCAATGATAAATTTTGCCATTTCCCCTCCATTAAAAATCCATATATTTTAAGTAATTCTCTTGAAAGTCTTCGTTCAAGGCCAATTCCACGTGCTCCAATTTCCGCGGAATCTGGTAACAACCATCTTCTTCCTCTTCACTGAGAAGAACCATGGAAGCTCCGGCCCCAGCGGTGTTTCCCAAACCTTGCACCCGGTTTTCATCCACCGGGGGAAGTATCCCCAAATACAGGGCATCCTCTATTTTCAAAGTGTTTCCGAAGGCCCCCGCCATATAGATTCCCGTCAAATCTTCCGGAGTCCGTTTCCATCGCTTTAACAGCAATTCCACCCCGGTTCGAATGGCGCTTTTGGCCATTTGTACCTCTCGAATATCTTGTTGGCAGATGGCGACTTCTTCATCCCCTTCCTTCCACAAAAGAAAAAGTCGTTCTTTTCCTCGAGTAACCAGTCTTTTCCCCAAGGGGGAATACGGGTACGCTTCTTTCCACTCTTCCCCGCTGATTAAGCGACCCCTGCTATTGATAAGTCCGGCTTTTCGCATCTCGGCAACCGCCGATAGAATACCGGATCCACAGATTCCCACTGGCTTGCCATTTCCAATGGTATGAAAGGTCATCTCTTCTTGGATCACTATTTCGTCAACGGCTCCTTCTCCTGCTCGGCATCCACAGGAAAGAGAGGCCCCTTCGAAAGCAGGCCCTGCAGCAGTGGAACATGCCAATCCTTTTCCATCTTCTGCCAGAACGATTTCTCCATTGGTGCCCAAATCCATAAACAGATGGCATCCTTTCCGCTTAAGCACCCGGGAAGACACCATTCCTGCGGTAATATCTCCTCCCACATGGCCGGCAATATTGGGAAGTACATAAAGAGAAACATGATCCATAAATCCCAACTCTTTTCCATCCATCTCCCGCTCTCCTTCATAAGCCGGTTGAAAAGGAGATAGGGCCAAACCCCGGGGATCTTCCCGCAGTAAAAAGTGGGACATGGTGGTGTTGCCACAGAAAACGGCTCGTGTCAGCTTTTCTTCGTGATAACAAAACCGGTTCAAAAGAGCATCCTTTAACTGGTGTACCCCTTGAAGGAGCCTTTTCTGTAGCTCGCTCATATGGTTCCAGGTTTCTCCGGCATAGGTGATTCTGGAAATCACATCGGCCCCATAAATTCTTTGGGGATTCAACATGGTTTGGGTTCCAATCAAAGTGCCTGTGGTTCGGTTCCATAGTAAGGCAGCCAACGTAGTAGTGCCTAGGTCAAAAGCCAGCCCCAAACCTTCTTGTCCGGAGTCCCACATAAAATCCGGAGGAAAGGTCATCATACCCTTCCCCGGTGATTTTTGATCTTTGGTCTCCCTGGAAAAACATCGCCCGCATGTGAGACAATCCCCGGTACAGACGAAGGATTTTTCATTCATTCCTGATTCTCCCCACAAAAAGCGCATCCCTTTTCGTTGCCCTTGCAAAAGAGACATCTGTTTGGGAATTCCAGAGGCTCTCCCTGGGTGAGAAGGAATAATCCCACCACCGACTTGGCAGGCATCATGGCACCTTTGTCCAAAAGCATCACATCAATTTGTGATAAATCCAACAGCCGATCAAACTTCATCAAGCTGTTGGTGCCCATGCCAAAAAACCCGGGTCCCAACTCTTCGCTAAAAGAAAGGCCTTGAAACGCATCCCAAGTCTGTAAATCCTCCCACATAGCCTTTCGGGCGGAATCAATATATGCGGTACCCCAGAAGTCTCCCATTAATTTCAGGAACAAGTCCGGGTCCTCCGGTAAATCACCGATGGTGAGTCCATATGCCACCGCCCCCTTGATGATACTGGGGTCTACCTGTTCCAACACTTGAGAAAATATCCATTCTCCATCCAAGGTCAGTCGGCCTTCTTGGAGGCCCACCTCCGTATAATGGGACAGTATGGCCCGAGGATAAACGTGGTCTTTGATGTCATCCCAACTTTTCTTCGCTTGATTTTCCATACGAACCTGTCCTGGCGCCTCTCGATGCAAGCCGGATATTTGATAAAATGTTTTTCTTGCCCAAGGGTCCAATCGGTCCCGCGGGCTTTCCCATAATTTCTTTACTTCCATTTATCCCAGGGCAACCTCCGTATCATGCACCAACTCATTCATCAGTTCTTTCACTGATAAGATTCTATCGACTCTATGAACATTCGATCCGGCAAACACCAGCCCCTCATCCACATTCCCCGTAACGGAATGAATGAGCGCAGTTGATATACAGTAAGGAGCCACTTTAGGGTCGCAGGTTCGAAGACAGTCCACACAAGCGGTGATTTTCTTCTTGCTTTCCGCCACCTCTTTGAGAAATTTATTATGGATGGCTCTTCCCGGCATTCCCACCGGACTTTGAAGTATCACCACATCTTCTTCTTTCGCTTGGATGTATTCTTCCTTAAATCGAGGATGGGCATCGCATTCCTCAGTGGCCACAAAGCGAGTGGCCATTTGAACGCCACTAGCTCCCTCTTTGAGGCAATGGGCAATGTCTTCACCGGTATAGATACCCCCAGCCGCAATCACTGGAATCTTGCGATTAAATTTTTCTTGGAAGGGCTGAATGGTCTCCAATACTTCTTTGACCAAATCCATTACTGGCGGGCGATTGGCCGATGTCAACACTTCGTTGGAGAAACCCAGATGCCCTCCGGCCTCCGGCCCTTCCACCACAATCATATCCGCTGTTCTCCCGTAATGCTTTTCCCAGTAATGAAGAATGACCTTGGCCGCTTTCCCCGAAGATACAATGGGTGCGATACGGGTTTTGAGGCCTTCCACATACTGGGGAAGTTTGGTAGGAAGACCTGCCCCCGATATGATGAGATCGATTCCCCCTTGGGCCGCAGCCCGGGCAATCTCCTCATAATGGTTCATAGCCACCATCAAATTGATGCCGATAACTCCCTTGGGAGATAACTCCCGGACCTTCTGAAGCTGTGCTTTCAAAGCTCTTAAATCTGCTTTTAATTTATCCTGGTAAAAATCCGGTTCTTTGTATCCCAAGTTGACTCCCGCCAACACTCCCACGCCGCCTTCATTGGCCACCGCAGCCGCCAGGCACGGGCCGGAAACACCGATTCCCATGGCTCCTTGCACAATGGGAATATCCACCATCAGCCCATTGATATCTAATTTGGGTATTTTCATATTTTATCTCCTCTGCCTCCATCCCTTTTGATACGACAAATTTTATGATACATTACACATTAGCATCCGTGGCAAAAGCCTCGGACCCCATGGGCGAAATGGTGACAAAGAGGCGCAATACCTCGTCCCCGGAGTTGATAACCTGCAAGCTTTCCGGTCCGTCTACCTGCATCAACTCTCCCACTCCCAGTGGTGTTTCATTGCCGTCGGTCACCACCTTAGCCTGGCCCTTCATAACTTGCAGAAAAAGGGTGGAATCCATATGGGTATGACCCGGTAGTATTTCACCTTTCGCAATGTTTAGAACAAAGGCAATCACATTGTCGCTTTTGAACAGCATCCGCTTGGCAATTTTCTCCTCTGGTTCATGAAAATAATCCTTAAAAACATATTTATTCATGGCTAAGTCCTCCTTTATTCTCCCTCTACTCCCACTC
>CALFUG010000419.1 GCA_937928455.1 uncultured Clostridia bacterium | reverse complement strand
AGGAGAACACATATGAAAGCAGTCGTTACCGTCATCGGAAAAGATATGGTAGGAATTCTAGCCAGAGTCAGTACCGCATGTGCAGAAGCCAATGCCAATGTAATCGAGGTGACTCAATCCGTATTGCAGGAATATTTTGCCATGGTCATGCTCATCGACATATCCCACTTGAATTGTGAATTGGACCAACTGAAAGATCACTTAACGGAAAAATGCCCGGATATGACCATTCATGTAATGCATGAGAATATTTTCAATTCCATGCATCGAATTTAGGAGGATACCCATTTATGCTAAACATGCATGATATCATGGAAACCATTACCATGATTCAAGAGGAAAACTTGGATATCCGAACCATTACCATGGGGATATCCCTTTTGGATTGTTCCGATAGCGACATTCATCGCTCTTGCGATAAAGTGTACGAAAAGATCACACGGTATGCCAAAGACCTGGTGAAAACCGGGGAAGACATTGAAAAGAAGTATGGCATTCCCATCGTGAATAAGAGAATTTCTGTCACCCCCATAGCCATGTTAGCGGGTGCCTCCGGCGGGGACCCGGTGCTGTATGCCAAAACCCTGGATCGTGCGGCCAAGGAAGTGGGTGTGAATTTTATCGGAGGCTATTCTGCTCTGGTTCACAAAGGGTTCTCTCCCGGGGATTTGGAGCTCATTGAATCCATCCCGGATGCCTTATCTCAAACGGACTACGTCTGCTCCTCCATCAATGTGGGTACCACTAAAGCCGGGATTAATATGGATGCCGTAAAAATGATGGGGAATATTATCCGCCAAACTGCGGAAAAGACAAAGGACCACCAATGTATCGGTGCGGCAAAATTAGTGGTTTTCTGCAATGCTCCTGAGGATAACCCCTTTATGGCAGGTGCTTTCCACGGACCCGGGGAACCGGATTGCGTGTTAAACGTGGGAGTTTCCGGACCTGGAGTGGTACGTGCTGCATTGGCTAAAATGCCCAAGGACGCACCCCTAGACCAAGTTGCAGACACCATTAAGAAGACGGCTTTTAAGATTACCCGCATGGGACAACTGGTGGGTGTGGAGGCTTCTCAAATGCTGGGAGTTCCCTTTGGAATCATAGATCTTTCTTTGGCGCCTACACCGGCCATGGGAGATTCCGTGGCCCACATACTGGAAGAAATCGGCTTGGAAGCCTGTGGGGGTTGGGGAACCACCGCGGCATTGGCCATGTTAAATGATGCCGTAAAAAAAGGAGGTGTTATGGCCTCATCCAATGTAGGAGGCTTATCGGGCGCCTTTATTCCAGTAACTGAAGATGCGGGAATGATTGATGTGGCTCGCCGGGGCATCCTTACCATTGAGAAACTGGAAGCCATGACCGCCGTTTGCTCTGTGGGATTAGATATGATTGTCATCCCGGGAGATACCACGGCAGAAGTCATTTCAGCCATCATTGCCGACGAAGCAGCCATCGGAATGGTGAATAGTAAGACCACTGCCGTTCGAGTCATTCCGGCTATCGGTATCCCGGAAGGACAAGAGCTGAATTTCGGAGGACTTTTGGGCACCGGTCCCGTCATGAAAGTGAACACCGTTTCTCCAAAAATCATGATTCATAGAGGCGGAAGAATACCTGCACCTCTGCAAAGTCTAAAAAACTAGGCCTGCAATAGACTTAATTGGCTCAAAACATGAGACGTTTAGCCAACATAAAAGCGGAAGAATCCAATGTCTTCCGCTTTTTCTTATCCGCTCTCAGAAGTTCTAAGCCAAGGTCATTTCTACAGAAACCTGGAATCTCCGGTATCTCCGTCAAATCCGGGATGATTGTCAAAACGTACCACGCCCACCTGACACTTCCCTTTCACCGCCTGGGTAACCATGGCATGTCCCACAGTTCCAAATCCTCCGCAAAGTTCCAGCAGGATTACACCTTCATCGGCAACCTTCACCGCTTCTTCACATGCCACCTGGTAATTTTTTACCCCAATGACAATCATCATCCCCGGACCGTATTCCATTTCTGTTCGGATGGTGTCCGTGATGGAAGCGCTGACAAACATAAAACATACTTTTCGTTTCATAATGCATCATCCTTTCTCAACAAATCCTGCCATTCATCTGTCCCATTTCCAAAACTTCTATTCCACTATTTCTCCTTTTCCCTCCTACATAAATTGGCAAAGCAGAATGGGAATCAGTACTGCCGGCATCAGATTCATGATTTTAATCTGGGTAATCCCCAACATATTCAATGCAATGGCTACAATCAACAGAGACCCTACACAGGTCATCTCCCCGATGATGTAGTCGGATAAATAGGGTGCTGCAAAGCCTGCAATCACCACAATCAGTCCCTGATATATGACGACGGGTACGGATGCCAAGAGCACACCCAACCCCAATGTAGCCGCAAAAATCACCGATGAAATTCCATCCATAGCCGATTTTGTAAATAGCATTTCGTAATCACCGGCCAAACCGGCTTGCAAAGACCCTACAATAGCCATGGCGCCAATACAAAATAGCAGTGTAGCTGTAACAAAACCCTCCGCTACGGTAGACTTGTCTTTCGAGTCATCCTTTTTCATCTTCCGTTCGATCTTTTGGGCAAACTGGTTCAATCGGTAGTCCAACTTCATTAAGTGACCCAGAATGGCGCCAATCATCATGGAAAGTATGGCTACCATGGTATTTTCGCCTTCAAAAGCTCCCGATATCCCGATATATATGACACATAAGGCCATACCTTTCATAATCAACGAACCCATTTCTTCGGGAATTCCTTTTTTTAACAGAAGCCCGATAGAACCACCGACCAATATGGCTGCCCCGTTTACTAATACTGCTATCATATCTAACTATGTCACCTTCCCTATCCACTGTATAAACTACATATTGCAGCACTTTTTAACATTACTGCAATAAACAACTTGAACAAATGATATCATACCATACAATCCCTTTAAATCAAAAACCTTTTGTCTTTTTCAAGAAAGTGTTACAATAAAACAACAACGACTGAAACAGAACTCCTGTTTCGGTACTCTCTCCATATCGCCGTAAGATAGAAAGGAGTTTGAAATCATGTTATGGAAATGTTCTGTTTGCGGGTTCTTACATGAAGGCCCGGAAGCGCCGGATTTTTGTCCCAAGTGCGGAGCGCCCAAAGAAAAGTTTGCTCCTCTGTCTGACGAGGATGCGCAAAAAATCTTCGCAGCGGATCGTACCAACGATATCCATATGGAAATCATCGCCTTGGCGATGAAAATCAAAGATTTGGCCAGTGAAGGTATCCAACTGAATCTGGATCCTCCCTGTGTGGACCTGTTTCAGAAGGCCCATGATGAAGCCTGGGTTATCAAGCAGCGTTCGAAAGCCGAAATTGATGGACATGTGAATAGAGGAAAGTGGTAGAGTTACTCTACCACTTCTTTTTTCTCCCTATTTTCTGCCTTTCTACCGGCAAGGAAAATGGGGATAATGGCAGGAATCAACAAGTACCAATACCCAATATCCGAAAGAGAATTCAATCCATAGGCGCTGATTAATAATGCATTGTACACCACAACAGAGAGTAACATAATAATCCCACCCCATCGTTCTTTGTCAAAAGAGATATATAGCCCAATGGCAAATAATACCGGGATCAAGAAGAAGAGGATACGACCGTATCCAAACAGTCCCGGCATACCTCAGAGACCCCCTACGCTAACATAATACACTAGGTAATATGCCATAAAGCCAAGTCCGGTCCACTGCCCCAATAAGCGCAGTGCTGTCACCAGACCCCAGGTTTCTCTAATTTCCACGAAATATTTTTCCAAATAATTTTTCACATTACCCTCATTTCTCTTTGCTGTTTTTCCGATTCCAGAAATTCCTTACCCAATTTTTTCCGATGGACAGGATTGTTAATATACCTTTCTTCTCCTTTTCTCCCATAGACAGAGAACAGGTGTATTCATCCCCAAGAATATCTTCTCTGTACAAACCCATCTGCTGCAATAATTCCTTCTCATTGGCATAGAGGTGACGATAGGCCAATGCCAACACCGCCTGTTCGGATGTAATCATTTTACCTCCATGAAGCCCGCATATGATTCGACAGCTGTAGCGATCATCCCTTTCTCCATAAAGTATGGGGAGTCCTTCGTCCACGGCGGCTCGGGTGGTATATACCGGAATAATTTGTAAACCCCACTTCTCTTCCAGCACCCTTTTTCCTTCCGCAGGACTGTCCTGGGTAAAGGCTATCACAAATCCTCCCTCCATTTTTAGGACCGGGAGAATCCGAAATCTTTCCAAAAACTTCCGTTCAAAGTATCTCCGAAATTCTTGGTTGATAAGATCTGCGCCGCAAGGCAGAAAAACAGTGTGTTGAACAAATGCCAAGGCCCGCATCACCTGTTCTTCTTCAACCCATCCCCTTTTAATTAACACTTCTCCCAACTTCTTTTTTTCTAGCTTGGCAATTTGTAAAGCCAAACGCAATGTTTTTGAGGTGATGTATTGTTTTTCCAAGAGCACATCTCCAATGTTTCGATAGAACCGATTCAGCGCCGCTTGTTCGATAAATTCGTGATCTGTCTTGTTCCATGCCGGCTTTCGGGTCTTGGCCTTTGCCCTTCCCGATCCGAAAATCTTTTGTTTCCACGCCCTAAGAGTGGCTGTCATATTCAGGATATTGCCCCACACCCACCGAAATGGCATCAGTGGCGGGAACAAACAAGCGATAAAAGCACTTCTCCATCCATACACATGCCTTACCGCAATACCTCGTAGCATCTGCCTTTCCAACATCATTCCCGTCAGAATCAGACATAGGGTCCATGAAAAACTGCCTCTGGGATACATAACCGGAATGGGAAGGAACAGAGAAGTCAAGAAATATAGAAATACCAGGTAACCAGGCAGAATAGCCAGGTTTCCAATCTTGGCTTTCAAATCCTTATACATAAAATATCTTCCCGTGCGGGTTAACCCCTTGGATTTACGAATATCCTTTAGGGCAAAGGACTGCATGGTAATGCCATATATCCAGCGGGTTTTTTGTCGGACCGCCGCCCGAAAAGTATCGGGAAAGCGGCTTCGGGTGGAAATGTATTCCCACACATAGTGCCCGTGTTGATTCACCCGGGGCACTTTCTCCAATACATAATGTGTCTTAATGCCATCTTGGGCAAAGGTCAAGGACAACTTGTAATCTTCCGTTAAGGAATGCTCCGGAAACAACTCCTGGCCTTGATACTTCCGAATGATATTTTTCGATAACACAAACCCGGTACCAGCAGATGGCACGAAAGCCCCCGTTCGATCTCTCACCGACATAATCCGATAGTGGTTTTCTGCAAACTCATCGGAATAAGTTCCCAGGGTCATGGTGGAAAAAAGATTGCCCAGTCTGGGAAAAGGCTGCAAAGGAAATACCGGGAACTGCAGCACCTCATGGTTATCCATTAAGTAATTTGTCAACTTAAATTCATAAGGATGCACCA
>CALFUG010000418.1 GCA_937928455.1 uncultured Clostridia bacterium | reverse complement strand
CTCCTACATATTTCTTCCATCCGGAATTGAATTTCTTCCATTATGCCATGAATAGTTTCTTCCTGGGGGGAACGAACCTCTGCCGTAAAGGTTACTTGCTGGGGAATCACATTGGATCCATTGGGCAAAACCTGAATTTTCCCCACCGTAGCTACTGCCTGTCCTTGCCCCAAGTCTATTCCACAAGACTCTACTTCAAGGATACCGGTTGCCGCTGCTGTCAAGGCATCTTGTCTCCCCATCATGGGGGATGCTCCGGCATGATTGCCCACACCAACAAAAGTAAACTCAACCACCTTCATACCATAAATCCGTTCCACAATACCAATGCCGATTCCTTGTTGTGCCAATACAGGGCCTTGCTCAATATGAAGCTCCAACATCCCCTGAATGCGGCGCCAGTCCAGCATCATGTCTTCATTATAGGGAGGGTATCCTTCCTTTATCAGAATTTCCCCCAAGGAAATGCCATCCTGATTTTTCAGGGAATCCAAATCATTCTTCCCATATCTTCCTGTCAAAAACTTGCTGCCAGTGAGGGTGGATCCAAAGTTAGAGCCCTCCTCTTCCGCGAAGATCACCAACTGAATGGATTTACTGCAAACCAAGGCTTCTTCCCGAATTCTACGCATGGCTTCCAAGACAGAAAGGGTCCCATATATTCCATCCAACCAGCCTCCATTTTGTACGGTGTCGATATGGGATCCTGCCAGAATAACGGGTTTCCCCTGGTCCTCAGGAAATCGGAAAAACATATTTCCCACTGGGTCCGTCTCTATGGATAAACCAAAAGACTCTCCACTCTCTATCAAGTAAGCTCTTGCCTCCCGGTCCATGGCGCCATAAGAAAAACGGGTGACCCCCTTACCGGGAGTCTCCGTCTTCTCTTTCACTTTTTCCAAATCCTCCAGGAGTCGCGGCCCATTTATCCGGATTCCCGAAACATCATTTTTCATATGCCGCTCCAAAAGGCGCACCGGGTACGAACTGACCCTGGCCCTTTTCTCCGATGTACTTTCCTTTTTCCACTACTTTTTTCCCACGCAAGAATACGGTCTCCGCACGGCCCTTCTGTAGGAATCCTTCAAAGGGACAATAGTCCACACCCTCCAAATTGTTGGCGGCTTGAATCACGCCGGCATAGGCAGGGTCAAAAACTACCACGTCTCCATCAAAGCCCACCGCCAGTTGACCTTTCCTGGTAAGGCCGTTAATTTTCGCCGGCATGGTGGCAAACAAGTCCACCAGGCGAGAACGGGAGATTCGACCTTCCTCCACGCCATAAGTCCATAGAATGTTCAATCGGTTCTGTAAGCTGGGAGCCCCATTGGGAATATCGGCAAAGGATTTTCCTTCCCCGTACCCCATATGTTTTTGTTCCTTGAAGTCAAAACCGCAATGATCTGAACTCACTGCATTGAGCCATTTTTTATCGATGGCCTCCCACAAAGCTGCACGGTGTTCTTCTGTTCGCAAGGCCGGTGAACAAACGTATTTCGCGCCTTCAAAGTTGGGCTTGGCCAAATCTTCCGTATCTAGCACCAAGTAGTGGGAACAAGTTTCTCCGAATATTTGTTGGCCGCTATGATTGGCTTTCTTGATCTCCTCCAAAGCTTCTCGGGCCGATACATGAACCACATACAGGGGGGCATCCGCTAACTGGGCCAAATAGATGGCTCGTCGAGTGGCTTCCGCTTCCACCACCGGAGGCCGAGAGACGGCATGATAATAGGGTTCTACTTTTCCTTCTGCCACCAGTTGCTGGGTAAGCACATCGATCATATCTGCATTTTCCGCATGGACCATGATGGTAATCCCAGCATCTCTTCCTTGGTACAATGCCTTTAGAATCGCATCGTCGTCGGCATGAAAAAACATTCCCTTATAGGCCATAAACAATTTCATAGTGGGGTATCCCGCCTTAGCCAACTCCGGAATCTCCTGAATGACCTCGGGACGCGGGTCCGTCATAACACTGTGGAAGGAATAGTCCACCATGGCAATGCCGTCCACATCGGTTTTCCGATACTCATCGATGCTTTGAACCAGACCTTTTCCCGGTTCCTGATTGACAAATTCAATGAGGGTAGTAGTTCCACCTACCGCCGCTGCATGGGAAGTTTCAAACCCTCGCACCTTGCTCCCTTTATAGGTAAAGGAAAAATGTACGTGCTGGTCCACCCCTCCCGGCAAAATGTATTTTCCCGTTGCATCCACCACTTCATCGGCCGCAACCTGCAAGTTTTCACCAATAGCCTGGATGGTTTCTCCCTCTATATAAACATCTGCTTTCACTTCATTCTCGGAAGTTACTACTATTCCATTTTGAATCAATACTGACATACTTTTTCCTCCTTCATCGATACTCGATTTCGATTTCCTGGGCCCCCTCCCATAGGGTTTTCTTTCCCATCTCTTCCAAATATTCCTTTCCTTCCGTAATGGTCAGAAAGTGATTGCCGGAAAGCTGGCCGGAGCAGCTGGAAAAACAACAGGCACCATAGGGCAAAAGAATTTCCATCTCGCTTA
>CALFUG010000417.1 GCA_937928455.1 uncultured Clostridia bacterium | reverse complement strand
CTTCTGGTCCGAATACTCACTATACCCGGTCACATGATCTAGTTCCACAATGTATTGGGTCTGCCATGGATCATACTCTTCTTTGAAGTCGGAAGGAAGCACTGATTTTTCTTGATAATGTAGCACCGGAAATCTCTGTCCAAATGAAATATTGGCTACGTTTACATCCATAAAATTCATTCGTTGTGTGGCCGTATCATAAGGAACATGGGTCACATCCACCACCACTTTTACTCCCTGCGTGGCGATTTCCCGTATCAAGTCCTCCGCGGTTTCTTTATCTCGATAAGAAAATCCCGAAAGAAATATAGTTTGATACCTGGATAAATCCTCCACCCTATAATCATCCAAATAGACGGAATCCCCCACAGTAAAACTGGGGTAAAAAAGCGGAATGGATTTTGCAAACTCCCCGATGCCCATACCCGCATAGTTGGTAATCACGCCAAAAGTATCCGGTGTTTCCTTCTTGAAGATATACAGTCTCTCCGTTTCTTCAGTTAACCGATATCCAGAAAAGGATGCCTTGGAAATCAAATCCATCTTGCTCTTTCCTGCTTTTCCCAGGTGCTCCTTTAATATGGCAACCGTATCGTTCCCCATTGAAAATGCTTTGTCAAAGAGATAGAGGTAGTTTTCCTGCTCTACCGAAGTATTCAGCATTACAATATCATCTGCCGTTTCTGCTCCTTGCCAAGCCCAACCATACGTATATTGAACGGGCTTATCTCCCTTCAATAATTCATAGGATGGATAGGACCCCAACCAACTGAGATCCATCAAAGCAACCCGTTGGGAAGTAGCTTGTGCCATAACCTCCACGTCCTCTTGAATGGTTCTGGCATTGCTTACTGCATATCTTCCCAGATTCAATGATGGAATGAGATCGATAACTAATACCACCACAATCAGTATGGCAGCCCACCTGCGAATTTCTTTCCACTCTAAAAGCGAAAGAAAATAGAAAGCATAGCCAAAGGTGGTGAATCTTATCATCCAAAAAAGTTCACTGGCAGGAAGCTCCATTAATATGGGCAGAAAAGACGGGGTTATGGATATCACCAATAACAACACAAAAATGTATCCCGCCTTGGCCTTCCTCCCCCCAAAAATCAATCCAAAAATAGATAATGCAACCACGCCCATTCCGAAATAGAATCGCCCGGAATCCTGGAATCGAATCATGGGATTCAATTGATCCAACATAGGAAAGGCCAATGACTCCAAAACCATAGCGGTAGATGTTGAATTCATTCCTACCAACCCGCCGGACATGGCTGGAATCAACCAGAAGCCCGTAAGAACAATCCCGAAAATCATGGCCAACAATGCCCAAAAGGATCGCCCCCTCTCTTTGTTATAGAATCCATCGATTACCAGAAACACAAAAGATGCAACCCCCGCCATGGCCGCTATCATAACATGGGAAAGTAC
>CALFUG010000416.1 GCA_937928455.1 uncultured Clostridia bacterium | reverse complement strand
CGGTATCGGTTGGGCTTTTTGGGTGAACTGGGTGGTATATATTCCATCGGAAGCCCTGGCCGTCGGTGTATTTATGAACTATTTTGTGGAGCTTCCATTTGGAAATCCCGTGTGGAGTACTTTTGTTTGGGGCATCGTAGCTCTGGGCTTGCTGACCGCTGTGAACCTGTACCAGGTTACCTGGTTTGGTCACATCGAATCCGTAATGGCCATTATTAAGATCTTCGCAATCATTATTTTTGTTATTTGTGGCGTATTGATTTGGTTGGGTCTTATCGGCGGGAATTTGCATCCTTACACGGAGGGAAGCGGATTTATCGGCTCCCAAATTCTTCTGGGCGGTGAAGGCTCTGTGGCATCTCAACTGTTCCCTGCCGGCGGATTTATCATTATCACTTACATGATTTGGACTTTGGTAAACTTCCAAGGGTCTGAAATCGTAGGTCTGTCCGCTGCGGAAACACAGGATCCGGAAAAGAACGTCCCGGCGGCTTGCAAAAAGGTAGCTTATCGTATCATTGGAATCTATTTGGTTCCCATCCTGGTATTGACCTTAATCGTACCTTATTTCGAGGCGGGTCTAGATGAAACCATTTTCGCCTACACCCTTGGTGTGTATGGATTGAAATGGGCAGCCGGAATGTTCACGGTGGTCGTATTGATTGCCGCATTCTCCTGTGCCAACTCTGGATTCTATGGCACGGTTCGTTCCATGTACGGTCTATCCGTAGAAGGAATGGCGCCCAAGTTCTTGTCCAATTTGAACCGATTTAATGTACCTCATAATGCAACAGTAGCCACCATTCTTCCTTGTTGGTTGGTGTTCTTAATGGGATTCGCTTCGGACTTTTTGGGCATCTGGGGAGAAGAAGGACTTCCTCTGTATGCTAAGATGATTGCCATTTCCGGATTTACCGGAACCCTTTGTTGGGTAGGTATTTGTCTGTCTCAGGTTACATTCCGTAAGAAATTGGTGGAAAGAGGATATGTACCGGAAGAGGTTCTGACGGTAAAAGCCATGCTCTATCCGGGCTTGGCCTACTTTGCCATCGTGGTTCAGATTGCCGCTATGATTCTCTGTATCTTTGAAGACGTATGGGTATTCGTCATTTCTCTAGTGGCTATTTTCGTACCCATCGCCATCTATGTAATGCAGAAGAGGGCCGGCAAGATTCGACTGAATGTTGTATTGGGTTCCGATGAAGTTCTCTTTGACGAGAAATTCCCCCCAAAGAAAGCCATTGCTGAATAGGCGGGAAATCGGAAAAGATTATTTCATAAGTAGATAACCTGTTTTGAAAGGGAGTGGCTGAAATATGCCACTCCCTTTTTCTTGACTCAAAAACGTATCGCGCTGAGCCGTTAATCATTCATTTTAATGGGGTGACATTTTATCCCGATAATTAACTACTGTTAGGGGTGACATTTTCTCTCGATAGTTTACATTCTGGCATTAACAATTACTAAACACAAAATGCCTTACAAAATCATTGACAAGGTGGGTCCTGGTGGATAAAATTGGAACGTGAAGTGAGCAGAAGGTGTTCATCGGATTGGCAGGAAAACTGCCCTTCGGATGGTTG
>CALFUG010000415.1 GCA_937928455.1 uncultured Clostridia bacterium | reverse complement strand
CAACACAATTTGCCCTTCCAGGTATCCGGAGATTTCCCGCAAGTTTACCTTCACCGGGTCTCTACCCAAGAGATCTTCAATGTCCACATCCCTTAGCTTGGCGATGCTCACATTCTCATTAATCAAGTCGATGAGACTGGGTAGAATCTTTATCTTAGCCCGGGTCTTATTGCATTCATTGACAATGGCTTGAATCACCTTCCGGTTGGCGGAAGGAATGGCTACGATGATTTCCTGGATTCCATATTTCCGGGCCACCACCCGAATTTTCGAAGTGTCGCCTATCACCTTCACACCATTGATTCGACTCCCCACTTTGGAGGGATTATCATCGATGACCGCTACCACCTTTTTTCCGTATTCCGGGTGCTGCTTGATTTCTCGAATCATGGAAGCTCCCGCATCCCCTGCACCTACCACCATAACCTTAGTTACATTGCCCCCCATCAGGTTATGCCTGCCAAGCCCCAGCACCGTGCTGTTAAAGGCACCTGGCGTTCGAATGCTACGAAGCATGCGGTATGTAATTCGGGAACCTCCCACCAACACCATCATCAAAAGGCCGGCAATGATGTATATGCTTCTGGGTACCATCTGTTGCGTAAAAGTTATGTAAGTCAAAATCAGAAGCTGGCTGGCCAAACAAGCCGCCACTACCTTCATCAACTCCTGGGTTCCTGCATACCGCCACATGCTGGTGTAAATACCCGCCAGAGCAAAGACTATTAGGACGATGAGAGTGATGGGAAGTAAGTTGGAAGCATACACAGCAAACCACATCTCGAACTGATTGCCGTTGACATCAAATTCAAACCGCAGTAAGTAGGCACCAATAAAAGCAACATTGATAATGATGGCATCCAGCACCACCAGCAAGGCAATTCGAAGGGCCTTTGCCATTTCCATCGTTCCCCGATTCTTTTTTCCCATGTTTTTTCTTCTACCTTCTAATTTTCTTTAAACTTTCTATATAATATTCCACTGCTTTTCTACAATTTACTACTATATATATTTCCCCTAACAAATAAGGTTT
>CALFUG010000414.1 GCA_937928455.1 uncultured Clostridia bacterium | reverse complement strand
GTAGTAAGTCTTGGACTCATTCGGCATCTGAAACTGACCGGTCAGTTAAGGACCATGCGCAAAGAGAATGATAAACTGAGAAATCAAATTAAGTTCCTGGAAGAACAGCGACAGACCAAGGCAGACCAGGAAAAAGCGGCGCAAGAGGCGGCGAAAGCAGTGCTGGAACCGGACCCCGTCCCGATAATGGAAGAGCCAACGGATACCCAGGGATAATACAAGTACTATAACGCAATATACATGAAATAGAAACGAAATGTAGTGTCTATGGTGAGAAATAGACGAAAAGGGTCTGCTTTCGATTCAGGCCCTTTTTCCTTGTTTATTCGGGGACATGGATAAATAAAACCAGAGTTAACTTATCAAATTTAAAGATATTAGTAAATCAGGAGGATTGGATTATTGGGTAAATCATCGACAAAGAAATTGGTGAACGCAGCGCTTATGTTGGCATTGGGAATGGTACTGCCTTTTCTAACGGGACAAATACCCAGTGTGGGTAGCCGATTGCTCCCCATGCATATTCCGGCGCTATTGACAGGATATATCAGTGGGCCTATGTACGGACTTCTTGTAGGGTTTATCATGCCCTTGTTTCGCAGTATGATTTTTGGTATGCCGCCCATGTTTCCCACGGCGGTTGCCATGGCCTTTGAATTGGCTACATATGGATTCATCGCCGGTCTTTTGTATCGAAGGATGAACAAAAATACGGGAAATATCTATTTATCATTGATTATCGCCATGATTATCGGTCGATTTGTATGGGGCTTGGTTTCTTATGTACTTTATGGGCTGGGAGAATCGGCCTTCACGTGGCAAATCTTTACAGCGGGCGCTTTTGTAAACGCATTACCTGGAATTCTCATTCAACTAATATTGATTCCCGTCTTGGTCCTGGCGCTGAAAAAGGGAAAGATACTCTAGAGTATGGACCATCACTTGGGGTAGCACTGGAGGGGGACTTATGGAAGAATGGACGGGGAAAAAGGAATTTTTGGACCATATGGAGAGTCATCCGGAAGCCACGGTACAGGACAAGATAAAGTTTTTGTACCAACAGGAGATGGGAAATGGTCATACCATGGGTTCGGAACAAGATATTCTCCATAGATTGATGGAGGAAAAGGATTCTTCTTTGACCCCGTATCAAGTTGATTCACGGGCTGGCGAAGACAGAATACAGGCACTCCCATTATTTGAAGACTTGGGAAACGGATGGACAAGAATGAATCTCCAACCTCTTTGGGATGGAGATTTTTCGATGGAAACAATGGCTAAAATAGTGGGATGGCCTTTCACCAACCCGGAAGGCGATTTGAATCGGCTGGTGAAAAGACTGAAAGAGTGGGTGAAGGTGAGTGATACGGAATCCTCTTTGTATTTGAATGATGAAGATCGCCGGAAGGTGGAAGCGTATCTACAGGCAGGATGTCCCATTCCATCTCATAGCCACAAATACCGTCAGGCATATCAACCCCATTACCGTGTCATCAGAAAGGAATTTGCCCATTATTTTTCTGTAATCCAAAGAATAGAGAATCATATGAGGACGTCCGATTCCTTGGTAGTTGCCATTGACGGACCTTGTGGTTCCGGGAAAAGTACACTAGGGAGATTGTTGTTGCAGATTTATGATGCCAATCTATTCCATATGGACGATTATTATTTAACCCCTCAACAACAAACCCCGGAGCGATACCGGCAACCGGGGGGGAATGTGGACCATGAACGGTTTCAACAACAGGTTTTGGAAAACATATCCCTGGGAAAAGATGCATGGGTACAGAGATATGATTGTCGGAATGGAGTGCTGGAAGAGGGCATATCCGTTCCTTATAAACCCATCAATATCATAGAAGGCTCCTATAGCCTGCGGCCGAATCTTCATCCTTACTACCACATTAAGGTGTTCCTAACTATGGATTCTGTGGAGCAAGAGAGGCGGATTCGAATGCGGAATGGGGAGGAAGGATGGCGACAATTTCAAACCAAATGGATTCCTTTGGAAAACGACTATTTCCAACAACTTAACGTGAAAGCAACCGCGGATTTGGTTCTCACTGCCTTTACGGATTCCTGGGATTATAGTAAATCCGAAAATCCAGAGGTGTAACGAAGTTCTCCATCGGGGAAAACCCAAACTCCTTCGGTGTCTTGAATCCCTTCAATAAGCAGAAGGCCTTCTTCATATGGCATATTAAAGACTGCAGTAGATAGGGCGTCTGCCCATCCGGAATCTTCGGTAATGATGGTAACCGCAGTAAAATAAGGCGCCGGCATCAAGGTGTCCGGATGAATGATATGATGATAGGGCACGCCGTCTACGGTATAAAATCTTTGGTAGTCGCCGCTGGTCACCAAAGACAACTCGGTACCTTCAATGATAAATAAGTCTTTCAGATCACTTTCCCGGTCTGGGTTTTGAATTCCCAAGCTCCAAAGCTCTTTGGCCTCTCCCTTGGTACCTATGGCTCTCAGGTTTCCTCCTACAGAAATCAACCCATCGGTAAACCCCGCCTCTCTAGCATATTCAGTGACTCGTTCCACCGCAAATCCCTTGGCCACAGCGCCTACATCCAATCGCATGGCCGGATCTTTTAAGAAAACCGTATTGTTTACATCGTCAATCACAACGTCTTCTATATTCGTATGAAGACTGGCTTCCAACAACTCATTCATGGGTGGTATTTGGGCGGATTCCGGGCTGGCTTTTCCGACGGTACGATACTCATGCCAGATGGAGAGAACCGCGCCGAAGGCCACATTGACTCTTCCCTGGGTCACCGCATAAGCCTCTTTAGAAAACAGCAGTAGGTCAATAATTCGTTGGTCAACAGAGACCGGGGAAATACCGGCGTTCTCATTGATGGTTTTCAGATTGGATACACCGGAATAGTTATTATAAATATCGTAGAGCTGATGATATATGGTTAATTCCTCTTGAATCAAATCCACATATTCTTGAAATTCCTCTTCCGTTTCCGTGTAGGCCACGATAATGGTGGCCGTGTCAAAAAGTTTGAGAAATTCCGTTTGCCTGCGTTCTAAAGTTGTGGAAGAATCCTCCTGGCAGCCTAACAAACTGACGCTAAGAAGGAAAATAATCAGAACGGATAATAGGGTTGTTAACTTTAGTTTACTCATCATTTATTGACACCTTGACAAAAGCATGAGAGGCAAACTTTGCCTCTCATGCTATGATACAACGATTTGATTTTTTTTACATCCTTATTTTGCGAATTCGTATGCCTTTGCAATATTAGTTACGAACATGTCAACATGCATGGTGGCACCGCTGGACAGATCTGCATCACTGGGATATCCATCTGCCAAAGCAATTCCTTCTACATCGGCTACTGTCATGCCCAATACATATTCTGCAAAGAATGCGGCTTGCTCGTACCATTCCTTACCAATACCGGAATTTCCTTTCATGCCGTAGTCATCGCCCAGAACGTTCTTGCTGGCGTATTCGGTGGCAAGGTCCGTTTTGATAAGACCGGCAGTATCAAAGGCTACGTTGGCTTGAGAAGCATCCAGAATTGCGCTGGTGATAACGCCGTCTGCATCAAAGGTAACTGCTGCAAAATGAGCATATACTTCTACATTACCATCCGCATCTGCAGCTGCATCTTTGGACCTAGCAATGGTGGAGTAGGTACCAATTCCCAAAGAATCTTCCGCGGAAGCACCCATGTCTACTGCACTCTCCATGGCTTCTACGATTCCTTCCAAGTAAACATCAATATGCATGGTTACGGAAGAGGTAAGGTCTGCGTCGGTAGGATATCCGTCTTCAAGACCGATAGCCATTACGTCGTCTGCTGTCATGCCGATGACATAGCTGGAAAGGAAATCAGCCTGCTCATTCCATTCTTTTCCGATGGCAGAGGCTTTTTTCATTCCATAGTCATCTCCACGCTCTAATTTGCCAAGGAATACCGTATCCAAAGGTGTGGTCACTTTTCCTGTCGCATCGAAGTTTACATTGCTTTGAATGGAGTCGATCACGCAATTGGTGATAACACCGTTTTCATCCACCGTTACAGCTACAATGTTGGAATATCCTTGTGCCAAACCTTCTGCATCAGCAGCAGCATCTGTGGACTTGGCGATGGTTGTAAGAACGGACAGACCGGTTTTAACTGTTCCGGTTGCTTCGGGTTCTTGTTCTGGCTCGGTAGCACCGCCGCCGCATCCGGCAAAGGCGAGAGCTACTAGTGCCAAAACCATTAATAATACTAGTTTCTTCTTCATGTGAATTCCTCCGTTTATTCATTTTTTCATGATAGATTTATATTTATCCGGAACATTTCCGGTAAATACCTTGATTGTTCATCCTGATTAGTACAGTAGGGCGGCCAGGAGTAGGGCAACGACATTGCCGCTCATAATGAGTATGTAATTCAGGATGGAAGTCATAAAGGTTGTTTCTTTTTTCTGTTCTTTAAAAAACAATCCTATGTTTTTTTGCACCGGGATGAATGTGAGTAATGCCACTAAGGTAACCCAAGGTAACATCCCGATCAGCACCATGACCACATTGGCACCATATGTCAGATAGTACATTGCTGCCCATAGAGGAAGGGCTTTTTCTTCCAAATAATAGGGGAGCGTGTATCTTTTCACCAGAATATCTTTTTCCAGGTCACAAATATTATTTGCCAGCATGATGTTGGCAGTGGTCATAACCGGTGCTACCGATAGTAGGAATAAATGGATAAAGGGTAGCCATTGGACGATGAGGTCCATATGATTCCAATCAACACGCAAGGTGAGAAAGGTATCCTTCTCCAAATTAATGTAAAGAATCAAGAAGGGGATAAAAAACCCGTAAAAAATACCGGAAAATATTTCGCCCCAAGGCTGACGGCTGATGGGAATGGGTCCAAAAGTGTAAAATATTCCCACCAAGAAACACAACCCGCCTGTTAGGAAAACCACCCAATCGGTGAGTAGTACCAACCAGATTCCCAAGGCAGAGCTAATGGCCAATAAAATGAATATGATGGCCTTGGCTCGTCCCCTTTGATATGGGAGAGTTTGATGATTGGTTTTGGTATCTATATAGTTATTAATGGCGGTAGTGGTTAGATCAAAGAGAAACATACCCCCAAAAAATATAGCCGTCACATCCCAGCGTATGGGTGCTTCCAGATAAAACAGGTACGCAATTGCCAGTAAGAAAGCAAATAGGCTGGTTATTTTTGTTTTGATCTCTACATATCTAAAAAATCGTTCCATTATTGGATAAACTCCCGATAAGATTTGGCCAATAGCTGAGACAGTTTCTCCCTTTTCTCTGAAGTCATATCCAGTTCTTGAATAATCTTATTTGATTTTTCCAGGTATTTTTTCGCCAGTTTTCTGGTGTAAGCAAGGCCCCCGGTTTCCTGCACTCTTGCGTTTAATTCTTTTCTTCCAAGAAGTTTTTGAATGGCCTTTGTTCGTAAATCTTCGTCTTTGGAGAATGCGTGGATTAAGGGAAGGGTAATGACATTCTGCTCGAAGTCCGATTGCACCGGCTTTAAGGCCACATTTTCTGTGGTCTCAAAGTCCATAAGATCATCGGTCAGCTGAAAAATCATACCAATATATCGACCCAACTTGGCATACTCTCGCAGTTCTTTATGTTGAGGCTGCTCTTTGCTGAGGAGTGCTCCTCCATAAAAAGAGGCTTCAAACAGTCCTGCGGTTTTGCCGGAAATAATTCGCATATAGGACATCACGGACAAATGGTAATTCCCGTTGTTGACGTGCTGTCTTAACTCGCCCAAACACACCTTTTGCATATAGTTAGGGAGTGCTTGGTGCAAGTAGGGCTCCTTGTTTTCCATGGAACCTGCAATCATGAGAGCCACACAAAGCAAATAATCTCCACAAATAACCGCCGTTCTTTGACCATGTTTCTTTTGGAGAGACGGTTGGCCTCTTCGTGTGTCTGCGTTGTCAATCACATCGTCGTGGACTAAGGTGGCCAAGTGAATGAGTTCGATGGCTGTGGCAAATTGGATGGCATCGGGATGGATTTTGTTGTGCTCATCCATTGCACAGGCTAGTAAAGCTTGAGCTCGTATCATTTTGCCCGTGGACTTAGCCAAATGGGTGGTGTATTCTCGAACCAGCACAGGAGAGGTAGTTAAAGTTCGCTCTACGGTCTCCTGTACTTTTTCATATGCGTCGATAAAATGAAGGCTCTCGGTATTAGTCATGATATAGATACAGCTTTCTGACCCATCCAATCTTTTTCCAACGCTTCTTCAAAGCAGGCATCACGTAGTAATCCAATCCAAGTGTACGTCCTCCACCGATTAATACTGCAATTCCGGCGAAAATCATCCAGAAAGTGGATAGATAAAGCCCTGTGGTGCAAACGAACATTAACTGCAGAATGATGGAAACCAGCGCAGCAGGGGTTGTAAACAGTCCGGCGATTAAGGCCAACCCAATGGCAATTTCTGCCAGAACGATTCCGGTCTGCATAAAGACCTGTAACCCTTCGTTGGGAATAACAAAGCTATCGATAAACCAATTCATTAGGGGCACGTCCAGCTTGAAAGCAAAATCTGCCAAAGTAGATGAGGCCAAGTCTTTGGCACTAATAAAGATGGTTTGGAATAAACCTAGAATATCCCAATCCATAATTACGGTGCCCATGGAGCTGGCGCCTTCTACCACTTCTCCGGAAGCAGAGGTTACAGCATCGGCCACTCCGGATGCACTGGTAGCCGCATCTGCAGTTCCGGAGGCTGCAGTAGCGCTATCCGCCGCCGCTTCTCCAGTTGCCCAACTTCCTCCATCTGTTCCATCAGAAGGTCTTCCGAGAATACTGTCATACCAAGCATTTGCTCCACCAAAGAAACCTTCCAGCATGGGAGTGGTCAACCATTCTTCCATCACTTTGTGGATTCCTTCGTAGAGCCAAACCACACCGAGCCAGACACGTATGGGCATTAGTAAGAAGCTAGGCGTACGGTTGGATAAATGTCCCCCCACAAAACTTCGTCTGTTTCGAATGGTGAAGAACTCATGTCGCATGTATGTCCATACTTTGTTCCAGCCCAATACTTGGAAAAAGTAGATGATATTAATCATGTGTTTGGACATCATTGCCAAGAAAGATGGTAGGTTCACCATAAAGTTGGGAAGTCCTACTCGAGCTACTCCGTAACGACCTCCCACGCATACCATAAACCCGTGGAAGGAAGGTTTGTATTCTTCCATGGTACCGTTTCCGGTAACAGCCACATGAATGTTTCTGGCTGCCGTCGCAGCACTATGTTCACAATTTTCTACTACCTGAGGAACCGGGGCATCATGGCCTTCCGGAGTATATAGCATGTTGTCTCCGATGGCATATACCGATTCGTCATTGAGAGAACGCAGATATTTATCGGTTTTGATTCGACCTCTTCCGGCAGATTCTAAGTATTTGGCGGCTTCACCGGTAATATCCGCACTTTCAATTCCGGCGGCCCAGATCACCAAACCGGCAGGGCTTTGTTTGGTTTCTCCGTCTTTCATTGTTTCGATGTAATCGGGACCAATGGCAGTGACACTAGTATTAAGTAAGACTTCCACTCCCATCTTATCCAGTCGCTTTTCTACCTTGTTGGATAGCTTACCGGGAAGATTGGGGATGGTTCGTTCCAATATATCAACGATGTGGATGCTAACGTCCTCTAAATCTACCGCATATCGCTCGCACATGAAAGGCATATATTCTGCCAGTTCACCGGCCATTTCCACTCCTGTGAAACCGGCCCCCACCACATAAAAGGAAAGGAACTTCTGTCGGTCCTCCTTCAATGGCATACGATTGGCTTCTTTAAACATTACTTCCAATCGATGACGAACGGCCAGGGCATCATCATAGGACCAGATCTTATAGGCATTCTCTTCTGCTCCATGAACTCCAAAGAAAGTAGGTTTGGATCCCGCGGCGATGACCAGATAATCATATTCGAAGGTGTTGTACTGGCCCACTACTCTTTTGTGGTCAAAATCAAAGTTGGTAATAGTGTCCAGGACTACATTTACCTTGCGCCCAGCAAAGATTTTTTTCAGGCTAGCCCGGATGGCATCTTCTTCCACCCGATAACCAGCCACCTCATGAAGCTCGGTTAGCATCATATGGTATGGATTTTTGTCGATGAGAGTTATGGTCACATCATCATTTTTCTTAAATTTTTTCGCCAGTTTTTTTGCAGTTAGAATTCCTCCGTAACCCGCACCGACGATTACAATATTTGTTTCCATCCTGTCCTCCTTGTAAAATATTTATCATTTTCTCAGAACCCACTGGGAAAGTCAAGAGTTTTTCAACTAGTTATTAACATAACAAACTTTTCCATATTCAGACTTTTTCCGTATACCAACATAAGTCACAAATCGTTGATATTTCAATATTTTTGGACATTTGTCGAAAACGAAAAACATAACAGTTGTGTCCGTTGCAAATACATGGGTTGATCCGATTGTGTAAGTTATCCACAGCACGTAAAATCACTTAATTATTCCCTCTATGATAATATTTAAACAATTATTTTGGAAAATGACAGTGGTTATGTCTTTGTAGTATAATAGCTTACTGACTGATTCTGCATTGATACATATTTATAACAATATGGAAAAGGAATACTATTTTATGGAACGTTGGAAAAAAGACACTGCACTATTTCTAGGAAGCCAATCCCTCTCTTTGTTTGGTTCTTCCCTGGTCCAGTATGCCATTATGTGGTACATCACATTAGAAACCAAATCAGGCACCATGATGATGTTGTCCATTCTCTTTGGTTTTTTGCCTACATTATTGTTGTCCCCCGTAGCTGGGGTATGGGCGGATCGATACAATCGGAAACATCTGATAATGATAGCAGATGGGATGATTGCTTTTACCACCTTGGTACTTGCTTTACTATTTTTATTTGGGAGGGGTTCCGTTTGGCTTTTGTTTATCATGTCTGCAGTACGCTCTTTGGGTACAGGTATACAGACTCCCGCCATCGGCGCTATATTGCCCCAATTTGTTCCACTGGAAAAATTAACCAGAGTGAATGGAATCAACAGCATGATACAGTCGGCGGTAATGTTGATTTCTCCCATGGTGAGCGGCGCATTATTAACCTTCACCTCATTGGATAACATTTTTTTTATAGATGTGGCGACGGCAGCGGTGGCCATCTTTATATTGGGAATCTTTTTTAAAGTACCCATTCATCAAAAGGCTTTATCGGTAGAAAAGGGCGGCTATTGGAAGGATTTTCTGATGGGACTTCAATATATTCAAAATCATCCTTTCTTAATACGTCTTTATATATTCTTCTCTCTGTATTTTCTAATGCTGGCACCTGCTGCATTTCTTACACCTCTTCAAGTGGCCCGATCCTTTGGAGAGGATGTATGGCGTCTTACTGTCATCGAAATTGCTTTTTCAGTGGGTATGATGATAGGAGGCGCTTGGATTGCTGCTTGGGGGGGATTTCGAAACCGGATTCATACCGTGGTTTTGGGAGGATTATTGATTGGGCTGAGCACAGTTGCCTTGGGGGTGGTTCCTTACTTTGCTGTTTACACGGGATTCATGGTACTGACTGGTTTGGCAGTGCCCTTCTTTAACACACCTTGCATGGTGATGATTCAAGAAAGGGTGGAGGAGGATTTTCTGGGAAGAGTCTTTGGAATCATTAGCATGATTTCTGCCTCCATGATGCCCCTAGGCATGTTGATATTTGGCCCCCTGGCAGATATTATTTCCATCGAGGTGCTACTGATTGGTACGGGGATTGTTCTATTTATACAAACCTTTTTCCTGATGGGCAGCAAGGTGCTAATAAAAGCGGGAGAACCTTATTCTTCCCCATGTGATAGGGATGAAGAAATAAATCGATAAATAGATAAAAAGATGACCAAAAAGATAGATAAGTAAAAAGAGGGGTATAATACCATGATACACGCTTAAGTAAATGACGAAATAGGGGATAATGAAGAAATAAG
>CALFUG010000413.1 GCA_937928455.1 uncultured Clostridia bacterium | reverse complement strand
GGAAAAAGATGGCAGGATATGTGTGGGTCCCCTTGGCGACCGTGGTGGATCCGGAAATGTTGCGAAGCCTTTACCCCGTCGTGTATCGAGATGGTGTGGCGGAAGGGGTGAAATATGGTGTCATTGGGGATACGGAATGTTGGAATTTAATGAAGCAGATGATTCCTTATCCGGGGTTTCCGCCGAAAGACGTACCCATAGAGTTGGAGAAGGCGTTTATTCTGAGATGCGTGCAACTAAAATATGAGATTGTCTCTCAGGACCATCAGGATCTGGGACGAAGAATGCTTCTGAATTTTGGCCACACGGTGGGTCACGCTATCGAAAAATGGAAGAACTATCAAATATCTCACGGGGAAGCGGTGGCTATGGGTATGGTGATGGAAGCAAAAGCCGCGTTTCAAATGGGATGGTGTAAAGAGGACTTCAGTGTGCCCATCGGAAATATTCTGGGAGAGTTGGGATTTTCTTGGGAGGAAGAAATTTCGGGGGAGGTACTGGTTCCTTTCATGGCCATGGATAAAAAACATCAAGGGCGCCATATTACCTTGGTAGTGCCGGAAACCTTGGGACAATGCCAGCTGCGAAAAGTAAGCCAAGAAGAAATGATGGAATTTTGCCGTTCCTGGTAAGGGAGCACAGAAGGGATTTTGTTTGAAATCCCATAGGGGTTGTGATAATATTATAAAGTCTATGGAAAAATACATGGAAGAAGCCTTAAAAGAGGCCCATAAAGCCTACGATTTAGGGGAGGTCCCTATCGGATGCGTCATCGTAAAAGAGGGGCGCATTATTGGGAGAGGACACAATTTAACGGAAACAAAAAAGGATCCCACTGCCCATGCAGAGATTCTGGCCATACGACAGGCGGCCAAACATGTAGGCGGTTGGCGGTTGTTGAACACCCAGCTATATGTAACCTGTGAACCATGTAGTATGTGTGCCGGAGCCATAATATGGGCGCGCATTTCAACCGTGGTATTCGGGGTTCGAGACCCGAAGGCAGGTGCCGCCGGCTCCGTGATTTCTCTCTTTACGGAAAATCGGCTGAATCATCAGCCGGAAGTGAAAGAGGGTATATTGGCAGAGCCTTGCGGGAGATTACTGAAGGAATTTTTTAAAGACGTAAGAAATAAAAAATCGGAGGACAAGTTGTTATGAAGAGAATAGGTATTCTCGTACTGTTAATTCTTATGGTGTTGATGGCCACCACATCCATGGCTTTTGGGGCCTTGGTGTTGGACCATAGTTTCCCGGAAGACGGAGGGTCCGACTATCAGGCCATTAACTTTGCCGTTAAACTATACTTCAACCAGGATGTGTCGGTAGAGGGAAATATGGATGCGATTACATTCACCGATTCTGAAAATAATAAGGTGGATTTTACCATTGCATATAGTCAAAAGGAAGTGGGGCTGGCATTGGTTGCTGCCCAGGGGGATCTAAAGGAAAATACGGAGTATCAATTGGTGGTGGATGAAACATTTCAGTCTGTATCCGGAGAACTGTTAGAGGAGCCCATTAGCCTGCATTTCTCCACTCGAGATACTTCAAAAGATATGACCGTTAACATGGTATTGATGGGTGCCATGATGGTAGCCGTTCTGTTCCTTTCCACCAAAGCCATGAAGAGCAAAGATGAAAAAGGGGCGAAGGGCAAGAAGGAAGAGGATAAAGTGAACCCCTACAAGGTAGCCAAAGAAAAAGGCAAATCCGTAGAGGAAGTGGTGGCCAAGGATCGAAAGGCCAAAGAAAAGGCAGCCATGGCAGATGCTAAGGCTAAGGCACAAAAGGAAAAAGAAATGGCTCGAATCCTGGAGGAAAAAGCAGCCAAGGAGAAAGCCTACGAAAGCGGAAACCGGAAAAGGGTGAAGGGCCCCAGACCCGTTCGTGCTGGGGGCAGCACCTACAAATCCGGCACGAAAGCCAGAGCGGAAGCAGAGGCTCGTAAGGAAGAACAACGAAAAAAAACCGGGACCACAAACCCGAAAAAAGGCAAGACCAAGGCCAATAAAAAGAAATAGCTTGTAAACAGGAACGGAGGAGAGCCGGAAATGGTTCTTCTCCGTTTTCCCCTTGGAGACACGTGGAATGGGAAGGAGTCGTCATTGGCAGGAAAATCTGTGGTTATAAAATCTTATGGGAAAATCAATCTGGTGTTAGATGTATTGGGCCTTCTTCCCAACGGATATCACCGGGTGGATATGGTGATGCAGCAAGTGGAACTTCATGATTCAGTGCAGGTGACACTGCGGAAGGATTCGAAGGATATACGGATTACTACCAATCACTCCCGTCTTCCGGTGGATTCCAGGAACTTGGCATATGGTGCGGCGCAGCACATGAAGGAAATCATGGGATACTCGAAGGGAATGGATATTCATTTGGAAAAACGGATTCCCCTATCGTCCGGATTGGCGGGAGGAAGTGGTAACGGAGCTGCGGTCATGTTGGCATTGGATCATTTGTTGGAAGGTGAGCATAATTTGGATGAGTTACTGAAGTTGGCCCAGTTATTGGGGTCCGATGTACCTTTTTCATTGCTAGGGCAGATTGCAGGAAATTCCTTTTTGCATGAAAATTTCCCCGAAGATGAAAGGCCCTGTCACTGTGCCCATGCCACCGGTACCGGCACCCAACTTCGTCCATTGGATGGTTTGGATTGCTGGGTGGTATTGGTGACTCCGGAGGTGGAAGTATCTACTCGGGAAATCTATGATGGATGGGATGAGATGATGGAGAAGCCTTCGTTTCCTTCCCAGGGATTTTTGGAAGGTTTGAGAGAAAAGAATTGGGAGAAGCTACAACAAAACATGGGGAATGGTCTTGAAATTGTAGCAGGGAAGAAGTATCCTATAATCGTATATGCAAGGAATATGTTGGAAAGTCTCGGTGGGCATCGGGGCACTCAAATGAGTGGAAGTGGCCCTACGATTTTTGGCCTCTATGAGGAAGAATCGGTGGCGAAGAAAGTGATGCTCCATATGGAAAAGGCATTTGAACGTGTGTTTTTAACCCATACCACAACGGCAGGATTGTGAAGAGAAAAGAGAAACAAGGGACGATGGAATGGCCATTAGAGATTCAAAATAAGGGATAACAAAAGGAGCAACGAAGATGATAAATTTTGACATTCATAACCATAAACCATTACGGGAGGTTGTGTAT
>CALFUG010000412.1 GCA_937928455.1 uncultured Clostridia bacterium | reverse complement strand
CCATTACTTTATTTCGCAGTGCATATCGTTCTTGCCCCTCTAGCTCCCATCCATCATAGGCTGCCGCCATTTTCATCTCGCTTTTCCGACCCTTTGCCGGACGGTCTTTTCTCTGCATATTGATCCAGACTCCATCGGCTTCCTCAAACAGGATCGGTGTGATTACTTCGCCTCTTCCTTGCTCGGCTTTCGCAAGCCGGGCATTCGCTTCCTCAATTTCAGACAGTTTGTCTCCTAAATCCTGAATGACATTCCAGGCTCCTACGTGGCTGATGGTCTGGCCGGTCATGCTGCTCACTTTCTCCGCGGCTTCCCGATAGGAGCAGACACTGGCACATTCGGCGATTCTAGCGGCCAAATTGGAAGTCACCTTGCCAAAGGTGTCAAGCTTGAGCACTTCGTCCAGAAGGTAAACGCAGGCCGTTTCCCCGCTTTCCAGTTTCCTCTCATATACCGTTCTGCCATAAGGGACCTCTCCCATAAGGGTTTTCAAAGACGTCCAGCGTTTTCCTTTGTGGCGGTACTGCTTTTTATCCCTTTCGTTCTCAAGGTGCTCATCCATAACCTCCAGCACCTGGCTCATCAATCCAGCGGCAAATTCGCAGCCAATTTTGTAAATCTCTTTCTCTAGGGCATTGAAGTTTATTCCTTTTTTTGATAACATAGTTTCCATCATACAAACCTCCTGCGTGTTTTTTCTTCAAATTAAATATTACAGGTTTGTTTGTATGTAGGGAAGAGAGTTTTTGCTCTCTTCCTGTTTTTTTTATCTGCGTTGCCAATGAAAATTATACTCTAAGCATAAAAAAACCGCCTGTTTTGGCGGCTTATAGCAAGTTGGCCGGGGGGGGCTCCTGGGCCTCCGGATCGCATTTTTGTTTCTTCCCGTGACTCCCCACTACCTGATAATCCACTTTAAAGGCAGTCATTAAGAATATGAAGATGGGTACACCGATTAATAAACCCCAAACACCCATGTAATGCTCGCCAATTAATAGAATCAGAAACACAAAACACACCGGGAGCCGGGTTTTGCGTGACATCAGTTTCGGATTCATGATATAGGCTTCAAAAGCATGTAGCAACAGGATGAATATGACAACTTTCAACACCATCATAATCCCGCCAATGGTAAAACCAATCACAGAAAGCGGAATGAAAGAAATAATCACACCGGCCACCGGAATTAAGCCCAATAGGAATACCATCAATCCCAACCCTCCCACCGCCGGATATCCAAAGATGCTCAAAGCAATGGTGGTGATAATGGAATTGATAAACGCAATGGTAACCTGAACTTTCATCACCTGCCCGAAGGTCTGACAAAATCCTCCGCCATAGGTTACAAAATAATCGTATAGAAAGGATATATTACTCTTAGATACATTAATTCCGAATTGTGCAATCTTTTTCTTCTCCGCAATAATGGCAAAACTGAGAATGAGTGCGATAAACAAATTGAGTAAGAAACCACTCAACCGACTAAATACTTCCGCAAGAAGAGTGCCCGCCTGGCCGATGTAGCTATTCACATCCACACCGGATAATAATGCCGCCGCTCTTTCTCCCACCGCCGCTTGAACTGCTGCAATATCAAAGTTGGACAAAGCCGTGGCGATGATATTCACTTGATGCACCAACTTCGGAAAAACTTCAATACTTAGAATACTGACAGCGGCGATAAACAAAGCATAAAGAACCACCATAATTAAAGGGTCCGGTAGTCTTCTCCCCAGTATCTTCACATACCTGCATTGTACTTTCTCCAATAGATGATAAAAAATGAATGTTAACAAAAATGTTAACAATACTAAATCCAGCATGTACCAAACGGTTAACAGAAGTCCGATGATGACAACCAAAGATATTATCTTCTGCTTTTTTTCCTCCGGAATCAAGCTCTGGCCCATTCTTACCTACTCTTCTGCATCCGTTAGGGAGGATGCCCCCAAATACAGCATATTCACACCTTGCACCAGGAATATGATTCCAATCATCATCATCAAGGATAAGTCAAACAAAATCGCATCTACCAGCGGATACAGCCCCGCTACCATACTAATCATCCCAAGGAAGAATAGCCAAAAGCCTTCCTTAATACCACGTTCATTCAACGTACTCACGATGCGCGCCACCCCGGAATGAAGCAACCACAATCCGAAAAATACAGGAACCACCGCGTCCGCCACGATTTGATTAAACAATACTACCAACGATAGCATTGTGGTAAATATTCCATCTGCCAGTAACCATCCTTGGCCTTTCTTGTGAAGTCTTCGAATCATCAGGTATCCAAACAGAGCGGTCACCCCATGAAGGAACATCACCGCACCTAATAAAAAAGCTAACGACAGATAAGTGGCTCCCGGATGGGCCAAACACCATACGCTAGTAAATACAAGCAAAACACCGATTATTATGGATGCTATCCGCATAGAACGTACCTCCTTGAATGCTGTGGTCATTATATCTTTTTTACCGATACCCGTCAAGAATTGCTGTCTATCCACTCGATGCAAATGCATGATATAATATGGTGTCGATTTTAAGAACAATACATTAGAAAAGAGGTCTATAAATGGAATCCACCAGGACAAACACACACCCAACGGATAGTGCACCCCATATCTCCTTTGAAGAAGTAAAAAACAATGAAGAAATTTCCGCATATATCCGAAAAGGCAATGATGGTTTGGGGGCTATCGGCTATACGGAACACGGATTTGCCCATGCCACCAAAACCGCCCATAAAGCCGCCGAAATTTTAGCTGCTTTCCAATATCCCCAGCGGGATCAGGAATTGGCCATGATTGCGGCATACCTTCACGATATCGGAAATTGCGTTAACCGAAATGATCATGCCCAAAGCGGAGCTATTATGGCCTTTCGAATTCTGGATAAAATGGGAATGGCCCCAGAAGATCTAGCGGAGGTGGTAGAAGCCATCGGTAATCATGACGAAGGCACCGGAACCGCCGTCAGTCCCATTTCTGCCGCCATAATCTTGGCCGATAAATCCGATGTAAGAAGAACCCGGGTTCGATACAAAAACCGAAACCGGGTAAAGCTATCTCAGGATATTCATGACCGGGTAAATTTCGCAGTACAGAAAGCTCATCTGCAAATCGAGCCGGAAGCCAAACAAATCATTTTAGAACTTACCATTGACACAAAAATCAGTGCAGTCATGGAATATTTTGAAATTTTTCTGGTGCGAATGTCTATGTGCCGGCAAGCCGCCCTGTTTCTCGGAGCCGATTTTCAACTAAACATCAATGGTGTAAAGCTCCTCTAGGTTCCCTATTGCGACCCATTTATGACGGTACCACCAATATCTCCGTCTTTTTGGAAAGTCTCTCTTCCAGCATGCTCACCATATTGTTTCCGTCATTCGATTCCCCCGATTGTCCCAGAACCAAATGGCCGATTTTATTCTTTTCCACTAAATCAATCAGGGTATCTAGCACATGGTTAGACCGCACCACCGTTAGGTTGGCTCCATATTCCAAGGCCTTCTCATATAAATAATCCAGGGCTTCTCCTTCTTCGGTGTTTCCCAAAAATTTAAACTCATAGTGTGCTACATGGATAATATACAGCTCCCCTTTGGTTTCTTCCAAAAGCTGAAATCCATAATTAATCAGCCGATCGCAGGTCTTTTGCTGCGTTACACAAACCATAATATTCTTTGACATATTACTACTCCCATCTACATTCTGTGGCTATCGCTTGATATTTCATTCAATATTTCAAACACTTTTTTCTCCAGGGATTTCCCCTTTCTGAAGTCGGCGGGAAGCACGTAATTCACCCGTCCTTGCTCCTTCATGCGCAATCCCAATTCCGGGTTGTCCTCATACACCGCAATGGAATTCCCACCCCCGTTTCTCACAATGCGCATACAAGGTATATCTGTGATTCCATCTCCCAGGTAAATCATATTTTGGAAAGGAATCCGTCTCTGTGATTCCGGAATAAACTCATTGACACCCTTATGGTCCGTCACATCCAGTTCCCCTTTGTTGATTCGAAAAAGAAACTGCGTCTTGGACGTGTAATTTACCGCCATGGCCGGCCATACTGGAACACCTCTCTCATTATATACAAATTCTGCAGCATACACTCGTTTGAACTCCTTGGCAATGGGGGTTCCTTCAATGATTTCCTTCAATCCGGAGGAAATGATGTAATGTTCGATGATGACATCTCGATCCGTACCAAAATCATTGACTCGCTGAAACCAGGTGGTCACTCCAGGGAACAATCGAACCTTCTTTCCCATGGCGCGAAAAACATCCCTGGTTAAGAGCATTTTCCCCTCGGCTTCTTGTAACATCACCATCATATATCCCAAAATCATATCCATTTTATGGTCTTGAATCGTTTTGGTACACAGGGCCCAGAAATCCCGGGGGGCCATTCCCACACCCGGAATAAAACCGTAGTTCTGCATATCTTCCGGGGATAAGGTTTTGTCAAAATCGTACATCAACGCCACAATGGGCTTGGATTTTTTTTGCATGATAGGCTCCTATATAAGTAATACGTTTATTATACCACAGGGTGTCCCTATTTTTGGTGCACTTTCTCTGTTTTTTCTGTAAAGAAAAGATATAATAGAACCATGGATCGAGTAATATTGCATTGTGATATGAATGGTTTTTTTGCCTCCGTTGAATTATTGGATCACCCGGAGCTTCGGAATCGTCCCATGGCCGTTTGCGGCAACCCCAAAAACCGCCATGGTATTATTGTGGCAAAAAATGAGCTGGCCAAAAAAGCGGGAGTACAGACTGCAGAGACCATCTGGCAGGCAAGAAAAAAATGTCCGGACTTGGCCGTAGTACCTCCTCATCACGAAAAGTATGAGTACTATAGCAAAAGAATCAATGAAATATATAACCAATATACGGATGTAATCGAACCATTCAGCATCGATGAATCCTGGTTGGATGTAACCCATAGCCAAAAGCTGTGGGGCAGCGGAGTAGAAATCGCAGATCATATCAGAGAGACCGTGAAGAA
>CALFUG010000411.1 GCA_937928455.1 uncultured Clostridia bacterium | reverse complement strand
TCACCACCATTACCAACGTCAGTTTTGACGATGAGACTCTGCAGATTCTTATTGAGCGAATCGAAGCAGAAAACAAAAAAATGGGACTGGACCCCAGCTTTGACATGAATCTGGTTTGGAACGAAAGCAACGAGGATGTACGTTCTCTGAAATCTCTGATTCTTTTTGGCTTACGAGGTGTAGCCGCCTATGCTTTCCACGCACGAGTATTGGGCTATACCGACGAAAAGGTAAACCATATTTTCTTCGAAGGAATGGCTGCTTTGGCAGAAAATTGGGGGATGGATTTGCTGCTTCCTCTGGTTATGAAGGTAGGTGAAGTGAATCTTACCTGCATGGAGCTGTTGGACAAGGCCAATACGGAAAGCTATGGAACTCCCACTCCGGTCACCGTACCCATGACGGTGGAAAAGGGGCCCTTTATTGTTATCAGTGGCCACGACCTGAAAGACCTGGAAATTTTGCTAAAGCAAACGGAAGGAAAAGGCATTAACATCTATACCCATGGGGAAATGCTTCCGGCTCATGGTTATCCCAAATTAAAAGCCTACTCCCACTTAAAGGGGAACTTTGGTACTGCATGGCAAAATCAGCAAAAGGAGTTTATTGACCTTCCCGCTCCTGTGCTATTCACCACCAACTGTTTGATGCCACCCAAAGATAACTATATGGACCGCATCTTCACCACAGAGGTAGTAGAGTACCCCGGACTGGTTCATATCGGAGAGGACAAAGATTTCTCTGCCGTTATTGAAAAAGCTTTGGAACTAGGCGGTTATCCAGAGGATACGGAGTTCACGGGAATCAACGGCGGAAAAACCGTAATGACCGGTTTCGGCCATGGTACCGTTTTGGGCATTGCGGACACTGTCATTGAGGCGGTGAAATCCGGTGCCATCGGCCATTTCTTCCTGGTAGGCGGCTGCGACGGAGCCAAACCGGGAAGAAACTATTATACCAACTTCGTAAAAATGACCCCGGAAGATTCGGTTATTTTAACCGTTGCCTGCGGTAAATATCGATTCAATGATTTAGATTTAGGGTCCATCGGCGGAATCCCCCGAATTTTGGATATGGGACAATGCAACGACTCCTATAGTGCCATCAAAGTGGCGGTGGCTTTGGCAGAAGCCTTTGAATGTGGCGTCAACGATCTACCACTAAGCATTGTTCTTTCCTGGTACGAGCAGAAGGCGGTCTGTGTTCTTTTGACACTTCTGTATCTGGGTGTGAAGAACATTTTCCTGGGACCCACCCTTCCCGCCTTTGTTTCTCCTGCCGTGCTAGATTTCTTGGTGGAGAATTTCAACATTTCTCCCATCAGCACGCCGGAAGAAGACCTGCAAAAGATTCTAGGGTAATTCAGGAACATAATAAAGGGAGCCTTCCGGAGGCTCCCTTTTTCTTTCCCACTAACGCTGCGCCACTACTTTACGGGTCAGCGCCGCTTCTATAAATCCTCGAAATAGTGGATGGGTGTCATTGGGCCGGCTTTTTAGTTCCGGATGAAACTGGGTCCCCACATACCAGGGATGCTCCGCCAGCTCCACCATTTCCAAAAGGGTTTTATCCGGAGACAAGCCCACCGGAATCAATCCCATCTTGGAAAATTCCTCTCGATATTGATTGTTCGCCTCGTAACGATGCCGATGCCTCTCCATGATTTCCTTCTTCCCATATGCCCTTTGGACCCGGCTTCCTTCCTGGAGCACACAGGGATACGCCCCCAATCGCATGGTAGCTCCCTTGGATGAGATGCCTTGTTGTTCTTCCATCAGGTGAATTACCGGATGAGGAGTGTCTTCCACAAATTCCGTAGAATGTCCCCCACTTTTTCCCGCCACATTTCGTGCAAATTCCATAACCGCGATTTGCATCCCCAGACAAATACCCAAATAGGGAATCTTCTTTTCCCGGGCAAATTGTGCCGCCAAAATCATACCTTCCACTGCCCGCATTCCAAATCCGCCCGGCACCAGTATTCCATGGCAATTCTCCAAAAGAGAAGATATATTCTCCCGGGTTAGGCCCTCCGCATCTACCCATCGAATCTGCGTCTTCACGCCATTACAGGCGCCTCCATGCTTGATGGCTTCCACCACACTCAAATAGGAATCCTCTAATGCATTGTATTTCCCCACCATGGCAATGGTCACCTTTTCCGTGGCCTCTTCCGTTCGTTTTACCATGTCCCGCCAGGAGGACAGGTCCGGTTCATGGGTGGACAACTTCAGCTTGCGGCAAACCTGTTCATCCAACCCTTCTTCTGCCAAAAGCAATGGAACCGCATATAAGGATTCTGCCGTTCTATTCTCAATGACACAGGATTCTTCCACGTTGCAAAACAGGGCAATCTTTTCCCGCATATCTTTCGGCAACGTCTTATCCGTTCGACAAACTAAAATGTCCGGTTGTATTCCCATACGCAACAGCTCTTTTACCGAATGCTGTGTAGGCTTGCTTTTCAGTTCTCCCGTGCCGGGGACTGCCACTATCAATGAAACATGGAGGTACAATACGTTCTCCCTGCCTTTCTCCAAGGCCACCTGTCGAATGGATTCCAAAAACGGTTGGCTTTCGATGTCACCCACCGTACCGCCAATTTCACAGATTACCACTTGGCACTTTTCTTCCTCCATCTGGTAAATTCGCTTCTTAATTTCTTCGGTGATATTGGGAATAATTTGCACCGTCTTTCCCAGAAAATCTCCTTCTCTTTCCCTGGATAAAACCTCCCAGTAGATTTGTCCCGCGCTTACACTGGACCGGGCCGACAGATTTTCATCCACAAAACGTTCATAATGGCCTAGGTCCAAATCCGTCTCCGCGCCGTCTTCCGTCACGAACACTTCTCCGTGCTGAAGGGGACTCATGGTGCCGGGATCCACATTCAGATAGGGATCAAACTTCTGGTTACGTACCGAAAGCCCTCTCTCCTTTAAGAGCCTGCCCAAGGAAGCGGCACAAATTCCCTTACCCAATCCGGACACTACACCACCTGTTACAAAAATATACTTCACCATGTTTTCTCCCCTCCTTTTCAAAGCATACGCCTCCACCCAATAAAAAGAGAAGGCAACCATCCGAAGGGCAGTTTTCCTGCCAATCCGATGAACACC
>CALFUG010000410.1 GCA_937928455.1 uncultured Clostridia bacterium | reverse complement strand
TACCGTTTCAGACTTCCCAAAATCCCCCGAATCAGCTGCCGGCTGATTTCCCGGCCTACCGTAGTCATGGCGGAATCTATGGTGCGCTCCACCGTGGACTTGCTGGAATAAGTTTTGGGCTTGGCCTTGGTCTCTTTTTCCCTGGAACCCTTGGATGCCGCCATTTCCTCCGCCATCTGCCGGGCACGTTCCTCAATTTGTGCTTCGATTTCTTCCCGGGTCATGGGTTTTTCCTGCCCAGGTTCTGCCGGTGCCTCTTCCTGGGAAGCAACCGCCACCGTCAACATCTCGTAAGCGCTTTCCCGGTCCAAAACATCTTTGTATTTCGCCTGCAACACGTCCTGCTGCAGCATATATACTCGCGTCGGGTCATCCATGGCACCAATCATGCTTTGGGGTGGAAGAACCATGGCTCGTTCCACCATTTCCGGCACCCCATCTTCCCCCAGGAAAGAAACCAGCGCTTCTCCCGTACCTAGCTCTGTCAATGCGGCTAGCGTATCAAAATCCGGATTGCTACGGAAGGAATCCGCAGCGCCCCGTAAGGCTTTCTGCTCATTGGGGGTAAAGGCACGCAAGGCATGCTGCACTTTATTCCCTAGCTGTGACAAAACGTTATCCGGAATGTCATTGGGAACTTGGGTGATGAAATAGATTCCCACACCCTTGGAGCGAATCAGCTTCACCACCTGGTCAATCTTCTGCAACAAAGCTTTGGGTGCATCTGCAAATAGTAGATGGGCTTCATCAAAGAAGAAGACCATTTTGGGCTTGTCCACGTCGCCGCTTTCCGGCAAATTTTCGTATATCTCTGCCAGCATCCACAACATAAAGGTGGAATACAAAAGAGGAGATTGAAACAACTCCACACAGTGAAGAATATTAATGTATCCCCGTCCTCGCTGATCCGTCAGGAACCAGTCCATTACATTCAGCGCCGGCTCTCCGAAAAATTCATTTCCTCCCTGGTCCTCCAAACGAAGCAGTGTGCGCTGAATGGCGCCGATGCTCTGTGCTGCAATATTTCCATACCTAGTGGTGTATTCCGTGGCATTTTCTCCCACATATTGCACCATGGCCCGAAGGTCCTTCAAATCCAAAAGCAACATTCCACGGTCGTCTGCCACCCGGAAGACGATACTGAGAACCCCGGTTTGCACATCATTTAGATCCAAAAGGCGGGCCAGTAAATCGGGGCCCATTTCCGAAATGGTGGCACGAACCGGAATTCCCTTTCTTCCATATACATCAAAAAACCGAACGGGATAAGAGGTCATCTGAAGACCTTCCACCCCCAGCTTGTCCACTCGCTTCTGAATATTGTCATTCATCTCCCCCTGAACTCCCAGCCCGGAAACATCCCCTTTGATGTCTGCCATAAATACCGGAATGCCCATGTCGCTGAAGGCTTCCGCCAACACCTTGGAAGTAACCGTTTTTCCTGTACCGGTAGCCCCT
>CALFUG010000409.1 GCA_937928455.1 uncultured Clostridia bacterium | reverse complement strand
TTCTTCTCCAGTTCCTTCCCACAAAGCTCCTTCTCATAGGGTGTGAGAGTCTCCAGCGGTTTCATATGCTCTCTGATGGGCAATGGCAAAAACCATAGATACAAGCCGGGAGTAATCACCCACAGGTCCAGAGCCAACCATGCCAGCACCCAATATATCACACCCTCTCTTCCACTGATTTCAATGCCCCCATAAACAGAAGCCAGGAAACCCAGAATAAAGATGACCATGGGCATATAGAACCGTTCCAATCGACGGATTCCCTTTACCATGAGAGGATCATACCATAATTCCCGGCGCTTCTTGGAAAAGTAACTGGCTCCTCGAAAATTGGTATAGGCCACAAAGGTTGCGTCCTTCATGTCCTGCCAAGTGGGCATGATCGAGAATCCTCTGGTGTCTTCTTCCGTCTTCTCTCCCCCCTGGCCATAGGCCACCAACGCCTCGATGGTTCTTCCTTCTCCCATCAGCTTGAGGGGAGCTTCCTGCTCCCTTTCTCCAAAGACAATCAACTGGTCTCCCGGATGGAGAGATACCGTGTCTTTCTCCATTACCGCCACCAGATACCCGGACTCACAATAGTATCCCCGAACGAAATAAGGCCTTTCCAGGGATAGAAATGCAGAAGGTAATTCTTGATTCTTTGCTTCCGGGGACAAGGTCAGTAACCGGAGTTGGCCCACCTGGCCCTCTTGAACCATCAGGTTGTAATCCTGGGCCTTCCCAAAACTTTGGGTGGATAGGCCTCCATCAAAGGTATGGGGCTGAAAGGGCTCCAGTCGAAAAGATTTTTTTCCTTGATGCACCAGTACCACTTCCCCTGCCAGCAACATCAAGTGCCGTTGGTAATGGGGAAGAGGGGTAAACAGAGAGGATTCCCTCTGAATTTCTGCCCGACTCAATCGGAAAATAAAATCTCGATTTTCGTAGGACGAGTTCTCCGGATATCGAAAAATCTCCCATGTGGTCCCACCGGACCAACGGGTTTCTATGGCTTCTTCTTTTCGGATAATTCCATAGGATTTTTCGCCCATCTCTTTTTATCCTTTCGAAGCAGACCTTCCCCTAGGGATGCCTAGCCTCAGCGTAACTCCTAAAAGTACAATAAAGTAAGCCGCCATGATGGCCACCGCGGTGAACAACAATGCCGTGGATTTGGGTGCCATTCCTATCAGAATGAGAATGGGTAACGCAAAGACGATGGCGGAACAGCTGCCGGTGACCAGATTATTGGCAGCCGGTGTTTTCAAGGTGGGGTCGATTTCACGAAGCAGCA
>CALFUG010000408.1 GCA_937928455.1 uncultured Clostridia bacterium | reverse complement strand
GGAATGTCATTTCGTAGTTATGATGGCTTTGAAGAATGCAAAACTATGACCCACGAGGAATTGAATTGCTTCTACTTAGTATATAATTGGTTGAGCCATGGAGGAGAAAATGTGTTCTTGCAAGATGGCAACTCTCTGGCCTTGAAGCCGGAACGATTGGAAGAGGTGCTGGTATATCTGAAAAAGACTTTTCCACAAGTGAAAAGAGTTACTTCCTATGCTAGAGCGGAAACACTGTATCGAATCACAGAAGAACAATATTCATGTTTAAAAAAGGCCGGTTTAGATCGAATTCATTCGGGATACGAAAGTGGTTCAAACAAAGTACTGGAGTTTATCAATAAGGGAGTTACTAAGGAACAGCAAATGGAAGCGGGGATCCGAGTAAAAAATGCCGGGATTCAGTTGTCACTTTATTTTATGCCCGGTGTAGGTGGGAAAGAGTTGTCTATGGAAAACGCCATGGGGACAGCCGAAGTAATCCGTCAAATCAATCCGGATTTTATTCGGATTCGAACTGCGGTAATAACAAGAGGGTCTGAACTCTGGGAAGAGTACTTAAAGGGTCAATTTACTCTTTGCGGAGATGATGATAAGATAAAAGAGCTACGGAGTATTATTGATAATACGCAAGAATGTTCCGGAGAACTGGTTTGTGGTGACCATATTCTAAATCTGTTACCACAGGTTAACGGAATATTGAATGTGGACGGTGACCGGATGAAAGACTTAGTGGATGAGTATCTAAATATGGACACCATTCAACGTAGAATCTATCAGTATCTCCGAAGGATGGGGAGAGTCTCTTGCCCCAAAGACATGAGCCTTATTTCACCAAAAGAAATGAGTGAAGCAAAAGAATTATGCACTAGTTTCCACACTCAGGAAGCGTGGGATGAACAAGTGAATCAGTGGATGCATCGCTTTATCTAGGTAGGAAGAAGGGGGAAATTCCAGTGGGAAAAATCAAACTGAATGATCAGGCACCGGACTTTACTTTAATGGACACGAATGGGGAAAAATTTCGGTTGTCCGAGTGGAAGGGTAAAAAATGGATTTACCTAGTTCTTAATCGGGGATTTGCTTGACCCTATACCAAAAAGCATCTGATGCAGTTGCATCAGGACATGGAAAAGTTTGACGATAAAGACACCATTATTGTGAACGTAGGACCTGAAGATAGAAAGACATTTGAAGAAGTCTGGATAAAAAACGGTTTCTCTTTTTACGGCCTAGGAGATGAGAAAAAAGAAGTGCTTAAGGGATATGGACAAGACGTCAAGGCTTTAAAATTAGGTCGAATGCCGGCACAAATGATAATAGATAAAGAAGGCATCCTCCGATATATCCATTATGGGACATCCATGCAGGATATCCCCGAGAACCATGAGATTTTGGGTATATTAGAGAGATTTGGTACAGATTAGAAAAATGAATGGAGGAGACAGTGATATGAAGGTAGTGGCATTTAATGGTAGCCCCAATCGGGAAGGCAATACATTTCA
>CALFUG010000407.1 GCA_937928455.1 uncultured Clostridia bacterium | reverse complement strand
CAGGTTATTACCATGCTGGTGGATGATCAACCCAACGTCATGGCAAGAATAACCAGTCTTTTTGGTCGGCGAAATTTCAACATTAATACCTTGTCTGCATCGGAAACCAATATTCCCGGTGTTACCCGAGTCACGCTGGTGGTTAGCTGTGATGATGAAAACGCATTATGGCAAATCGTGACACAGGTGGAAAAGCTGGAAGTAGTTCAAAAAACAATGGTTTTAGATATGGATAAAACCTTATACCGAGAACTTTTGCTTTTAAAAGTGGCGGCAGATAAACATTCGAGGGCTTCCATACGGGAAATCGTCGATATTTATAGAGCAAAGATTATCGATCTTTCGAAGAATAGCATGGTCATCGAATTAACCGGGTCCCCTAATAAAATAGATGGATTCATGAACATGATGGATTGTTATGATATTCATGAAGTGAGTCGAACCGGTGTGACAGGAATTGAAAGATCAGTCTAGAAAAGAAAAGGAGAAAACCAAATGATTAAAAAGTATTATGACGCGGATTGCAATTTAGGTCTGCTGGATGGAAAAACAGTAGCCGTTATGGGCTATGGAAGCCAAGGCCATGCTCATGCACTGAACTTGAAGGAAAGTGGAGTGCAGGTGGTGGTAGGGTTAAGAAAAGAATCCGCCTCTTTCAAAGCGGCACAGGCGGCAGGGCTCCAGGTTATGGAGGTCGAGGAAGCAGCAGAAGCGGCAGATGTGGTCATGATGCTTCTTCCGGATGAAGTGGCGGCCAAAGTCTATCGGAAAAAGATTGCGGAGCACATGAAGGAAGGCGACATACTGATGTTTGCGCATGGCTTCAATATTCATTATCGCCAGATTCAACCGGCGGAATATTTAGATGTAATTATGGTGGCGCCAAAGGGCCCCGGCCACACGGTGCGCTCTCAATATTTGGAAGGCAAAGGAGTTCCCAGTTTGATTGCAGTTTATCAGGACCAGTCTGGCAAAGCGAAGGATTATGCTTTGGCGTATGCTTCTGGAATTGGTGCAGGTCGTGCCGGCATCTTGGAAACCACTTTTAAAGAAGAAACCGAAACGGATTTGTTTGGAGAACAAACGGTTTTGTGTGGGGGTGTTACCGAGCTGATGAAGGCGGGATTTGACACATTAGTGGAAGCAGGGTATGCTCCAGAAATGGCCTATTTTGAATGCGTTCATGAACTGAAACTGATTATCGATTTGATTAACAGCGGTGGATTTGACATGATGAGATATTCGGTATCCAATACAGCAGAGTATGGGGACTATCGAACCGGCACTCGAATTATAACGGAAGAAACCAGGGCGGAAATGAAGAAGGTGCTTGCAGAAATCCAAGACGGGACTTTTGCCTCTGAGTTTATTCAGGAATTTAACTCCGGTGGTCAGGCTAGATTTTTGGCCACAAGAGCGAAGGAAGCCGAACATTTATCTTGTAAGGTAGGTAAGGAGCTTCGTGGTATGATGAGTTGGTTGAAAAAGTAGGGGGCGGAAATGAAACGTAGTGATCAGGTGACAAAAGGTTTGGAAAGAGCGCCCATGAGGAGTTTATTTTATGCCATGGGTTACACGAAGGAAGAACTGGAAAGACCTTTGGTAGGAGTGATATCCGCCCATAGCGAAATCGTACCGGGCCATGTACATTTGGATAAAATTGCCGATGCAGTGAAGGCCGGAATCCGAATGGCGGGAGGGACACCTATATTAATGCCAGCTATCGGTGTTTGCGACGGAATTGCTATGGGACATGCCGGAATGAAATACAGCCTGGCCAGTAGAGAGCTCATTGCCGACAGTGTGGAAACCATGGTAATGGCCCATTGTCTGGATGGTGTGGTTTTGGTTCCAAGTTGCGATAAAATTGTGCCGGGAATGGTGATGGCCGCGGTACGTATGAATGTGCCTGCTCTCATATGCTCCGGTGGACCGATGTTGGCTGGACTAGTGGATGGTGAAGAAGTCAGTTTGTCAAAGATTTTTGAAGCCGTAGGTGCTCGAAAGGCCGATCTAATCGACGATGAAAAGATGGAAGAATATGAGCAAGGCGTCTGCCCCGGTTGCGGTTCTTGTGCGGGTATGTATACCGCCAACAGCATGAATTGTTTGTGCGAGGCAATCGGTATTGCACTTCCGGGAAATGGTACCATTCCTGCGGTGCATAACGGAAGAATTCGTTTGGCAAAAGAAGCGGGAAAGGCCATTATGAATCTAATTGAAAAGGACATTAAAGCCAGGGACATTATTAACCACACTTCTTTGGAAAACGGACTGGCCTGCGACATGG
>CALFUG010000406.1 GCA_937928455.1 uncultured Clostridia bacterium | reverse complement strand
CGAGAATCCGGCCAGGTGACGGGATTCATTTTGAAAGAACTGGAAAAGTTCATTCGACCCGGAATTTCCACGGCGGAAATCGACGAATTCGTGGAGAAGACCATCCGATCCAAGAATATGATTCCCTCTTTCAAGGGATATAACGGATTTCCTGCCAGTGCTTGCGTCTCTGTCAATGAGGAGTTGGTCCATGGCATTCCTTCCAAAGAACGAGTTTTGAAAGAAGGAGATATTGTCAGTGTGGATGTGGGATGTACCCATAAAGGGTATATTAGCGACGCGGCTAGAACCTATGGTGTGGGTGAAATCAGTCCGTCAGCGGCTCGCTTGATCACCGCGGCAAAAGACAGTTTTTTCGAAGGGTTGAAGTACTGTAAAAAAGGTCAGCGATTGGGAGATATATCTCATGCCATTCAGCAAAAGGCAGAGGGTGAGGGATACTCCGTGATTCGAGATTTTGTGGGACATGGAGTGGGACGTAATATGCATGAGGACCCGCAAATTCCAAACTATGGCACGGCCGGAAGAGGTCCCCGCCTGGAACAGGGGATGGTGTTTGCCATCGAACCCATGATTGCAGAGGGAGACTATGAGGTAGAAGTGCTGTTGAACAATTGGACGGTAGTGACCTGTGATGGAAAGCTGTCCGCCCATTATGAAAACACAGTGGTCATAACGGATGGTGAGCCCGAACTGCTTACCCTGTAAGAGAAGAGGTGGATGAAGAATGGCGAAAAAAGATGTCATCGAAGTAATGGGCACCGTAGTGGATGCTCAGCCCAATGCCATGTTTGTGGTCAAACTGGAAAATGGTCATGAAGTCTTGGCCCATATATCGGGTAAGATTCGAATGAACTTTATCCGGATTCTGCCGGGAGATAAGGTGAAGGTAGAACTTTCCCCTTATGATCTTACAAGAGGCAGGATCACGTGGCGAGACAAATAGGAGGGTTTATTATGAAAGTTAGAGCTTCAGTAAAACCTATCTGTGAAAAGTGCAAAATTATCAAAAGAAATGGTAAAGTAATGGTGATCTGTAAGAATCCCAAGCACAAACAAACACAGGGGTAAAGGTACGTTATTTATTGATTGGTTACATCCCGTTTATATTATGCCCCGGAAATATCATCCGGTGATGCGTGACGGAAGATGGGAATAGGAGGAAAAAATGGCTCGAATAGCCGGTGTCGATTTACCAAGAGAAAAAAGAGTTGAAATCGGTCTGACCTATATATTTGGTATTGGCAGACCCACCGCATTGGCAATCCTTGAGAAAGCAGGAGTGAATCCTGATACTCGGGTGAAAGACCTGTCAGAGGATGAGGCTGGTGCAATCCGTAGAATTATTGATACCGAATACGTTGTAGAAGGGGATCTCCGAAGAGAAGTATCTCTCAATATCAAGCGATTGATGGAGATCGGATGTTACAGAGGAATTCGTCATAGAAGAGGATTACCGGTAAGAGGACAGAAGACGAAGACCAACGCAAGAACCCGTAAGGGCCCCAAGAAGACGGTAGGTAGAAAGAAAAAGGCGAAGTAGAGAGGAGGTAGGTTATCATGGCAAAACAACAAGTAAAGAGACAGACTACAAGAAAGAAAAAGAGAGATCGCAAGAATATTGAAAAAGGCCAGGCTCATATCCAATCTACCTTTAACAATACCCTTGTTACTCTAACCGACTTAAGCGGGAATGCGTTGTCCTGGTCCAGTGCAGGATCTCTGGGATTTAAGGGTTCCAGAAAATCCACTCCTTTTGCGGCCCAAATGGCGGCAGAGGAAGCAGCCAAAGCGGCAATGGAGCACGGCCTCAAAACCGTTGAAGTATATGTAAAGGGACCTGGTTCCGGAAGAGAAGCAGCCATTCGTGCCCTTCAAACTGCAGGACTGGATATTACCTTGATTAAAGATATCACCCCGATTCCGCATAACGGTTGTAGACCGCCGAAGCGAAGAAGAGTATAGTAGAAGGGAGGAGTAATGGAATGGCAAGATATACAGATGCTAGCTGCAGATTATGCAGAAGAGAAGGCCAAAAGCTTTTCTTAAAAGGCGAACGATGCTACAGCACCAAGTGTGCTATGGAGAAAAGAAGTTACGCTCCCGGCCAACACGGTCAAGGCCGTAAGAAGGTTTCGGAATACGGGACACAGCTACGAGAGAAGCAAAAGGCCAAAAGATTCTATGGACTTCAGGAGACACAATTCAGAAACCTGTTTGACAAAGCAGACAAGAAAAAGGGAATCACCGGTGAAAATCTGTTGATTTTCTTGGAGACTCGCTTGGACAACGTGGTATTCCGATTGGGATTCGCTTCATCCAGAAAAGAAGCTCGTCAGTTGGTCACTCATGGTCATTTTATGGTAAATGGCAAGAAGGTAAATATTCCTTCCTATATGGTGAGTGCCGGAGACGTGATTCAGGTGAAAGAAAAGAGTGTAAGCTCTCCCAAGTTTAAAGAAATCAAAGAAATGACGATTACCGCGCCCTCTTGGCTATCGGTTGATGTTGAAAAGCTGGAAGGAAAAGTATTGATGCTGCCCACAAGAGGAGAAATCGATACCCCCATTGCAGAACATCTTATTGTCGAATTGTATTCCAAGTAATGTAGTGTATTTAATTGACGCTATATTCAATAGGAAAAGGAGGGTTTTTGAATGATAGAAATCGAAAAACCAACAATCGAGTGTATCTATTCCGATGAAGATGCAAATTATGGGAAATATGTGGTAGAACCTTTGGAAAGAGGATATGGAACCACGTTGGGAAATAGCTTGCGAAGAATTCTTCTCAGCTCTCTACCCGGTGCAGCGGTGACCTCGGTAAAAATCGACGGTATCCTGCATGAGTTTTCCACCATACCCGGGGTGAAAGAAGATGTGACAGAAATCATCTTGAATCTGAAAAAGTTGGCTGTGAGATTAAACGGTGAGCAGACGAAACGGGTGATTATCAATGCAGTGGGTCCCAAAGAGGTTACCGCAGCAGATATCATTGCAGATGTAGATGTGGAAATTCATAATGAAGATCTTCACATTGCCACATTGGAAGATAATGCCACTCTGGTGATGGAGATTAATCTGTCCCGTGGTCGTGGTTACGTATCGGCGGAGCAAAATAAGACGGAGGGCATGCCCATTGCGGTAATTCCTGTAGACTCTATTTTCACGCCGGTAACGAAAGTGAATTTTATGGTGGACAACACGCGTGTAGGCCATATCACCGACTATGACAGGCTCACTCTGGAGCTTTGGACCGATGGGTCCATTACGCCTGACGAGGGAGTTTCCATCGGAGCCAAGATTATGCAAGAGCATCTTAACCTGTTCATTGAGCTGACGGATAGTACGGAAGCCATGGAGATTATGATTGAGAAGGAAGAGGACCAAAAAGAAAAGGCCCTGGAAATGACCATTGAAGAATTGGAACTTTCCGTTCGTTCCTTTAACTGTCTGAAGAGAGCCGCCATCAATACGGTGGAAGAACTGACCCATAAGACAGAAGAGGATATGATGAAGGTGCGTAATCTGGGGAAAAAGTCCTTGGACGAAGTGAAGCATAAACTGGAAGAATTAGGTCTTGGCTTGAAGCCAAGTGACGAATAAGCAGAAAGGAGTAGTGGCGATGCCAGGATATAGAAAGCTAGGCAGACCTAGCGCTCATCGAAAGGCCATGCTGCGAAATCTGGTGACGGACTTGTTCCGGGAAGAACGGATTTCCACTACCGTAACTCGGGCGAAGGAAACGCGAAGAGAAGCGGAAAAAATGATCACGTTGGCAAAACGAGGTGATCTTCATGCCAGAAGGCAAGTGATGAGCTATGTTTACGACGAAGATGTCGTGAAAAAATTGTTTGATGAAATTGCCCCGAAATATGCCGAAAGAAACGGGGGCTATACTCGAATTCTTAAGCTGGGACCCCGACAGGGTGATGCAGCGGAGGTTGTGTTTTTAGAATTGGTGTAGCATGCTTTGAGGGGTACTTCTGAATGATTGAATTTGGAAGTACCTTTTTTCCACGTGGTGGAATCGAGGGCATATCCACGTGATGGGAAAGGTTGAAAAATGGAAAAGAAGGACGGATTTGTTGTGTTCGAGGATGGAACCAAAATCAAAGAGCCTCAATTTCTTTCCATGATTTTGGATTCCCTGCCTTTGGAAATCTTCTTAAAAACACTGGATGGCACGTACCTATACGTGAATCAGACCTTGGCGGATAATGATAGAATCCCCCGGGAGCAGATTATCGGAAAACGAGATCAAGACCTGTATCCGCCCCAAGTATATCCTATTTTCACAGAGACGGATAAGGAAGTGGCGATACGGGGCAAGGAAATTTCATTTACCCACGATAATATTGATGAAAAAATACTAAAAACCTATAAAGCCTTGTTTCCCAAAGATGGAGAAAAGACCCAGGGTATCCTGGGGTATTCTTTGGATGTGACGGAGCTGGTTGGGAAAATTAAGACTTTGGAAAAAGAACAGAACAAGTACAAGGGGATTTTTGAAAATGCCCCTCTGGGAGTGGCGGTGTATCATACCATATCCTGCCAGGCACTGGAGATTAATCCCATGTTCTGTGAAATAACGGGCCGGACCCGGGAAGAGTTGATGACTTTACCTTGGGAATCCTATTCCCACCCGGATGAAATTGAAGAAAACCTTCAATTTATGAAGCTTCTGACCGAGCACAAGATTGACGGGTTTCATATGGAGAAGCGATTCATCAGACCGGATAACACGGAGGTCTGGGTTCATATGACCATTAAAAGGTATTCCGATGAAGACAATCGGGATGCCCATTTGGTAATGATTACTGATATCAACGACCGGAAAGAGGCAGAAGCCAAAGCGGCCTACTATTTTGACCATGACCAGCTGACGGGGCTATATAACCGGAAGTATATTGACGAGAAGATGAGGGAATTGGATTCGCCGGATCATTGGCCTCTTTCCATTATTATGGCCGATGCCAACGGGCTGAAAATGACCAATGATGCGTTTGGCCATATGGAGGGAGATCGCATCCTGAAAGAGCTGGCGCGGATTTTTACGGAAGCCGCCCGACCGGAGGATTTTGTAGCCAGAACCGGAGGAGATGAATTTATGATGCTGATGCCCGGCATAACGGGGAACCAAGCATTGCAGATGATGACTCGGATTAATCAGGCGAAGGACCAGGAAAAGGAACAATCTCTATTGCTTTCTATGTCCATGGGATGTGCTACCAAGGTGTCGGCAGCGGAATCCATTGAAAGTGTGTTCCAAGCAGCTGAAGCCCGAATGTATCACAGTAAAATTACGGAAAGCAATGCCTACAAGGTAAAAATCATTCATCAGATTCAGGATATGCTTTTTCAGCGAAATCCCTCGGAAAAGGAGCATTGTGAAAGAGTAAGAGACCATGCGGTAGCTTTGGGAGAGAGGGTCGGTATCCGCGGGCAAGGACTTGAGGAATTATCGCAGGCCGCCATGCTTCATGATATTGGTAAGGTGGGTGTGGATGGCGAAGTTTTAAATAAAAACGAAGGTCTCAGCAAAGGGGAATGGGCCAAGGTGATGAAGCATCCCGAAGTGGGGTATCAAATCCTGCGAGGCGTTCCGGAGTATGGTAAGATCGCCGAGTATGTGCTATATCACCACGAGAGAGTGGATGGTGTAGGATATCCGGTGTCCCTGAGTATAGAGGACATTCCCATCCAATCCAAAATATTAGGATTGGCGGAGGCTTATGTGGATATGACCAGCCAACGTCCTTATCGGGGGAAAATGTCCAAAGAAGAAGCCATGGATGAAATCAAAAGAGGAGCCGGAACGCAATTCGATCCGGAGTTGGTCACCTTATTTTTGGAAGAGGTGATTCCACAGCTTAACCCTTGATATAAGTTAGGATGATGTACCGATGGAGCCAATCATTGATATTCAAAATTTAATATTCGAGTATGGATTTTCAGATGAGGAAGAGCCGGGAAAAAGGGCGGTTGATGATGTAAGCGTAACCATCGAGAAGGGAAGCTTCACAGCCGTCATCGGGCGCAACGGGTCTGGAAAATCCACTCTGGCAAAAAATATTAACGCACTGCTTCTTCCCACAAGCGGTGCGGTTTATGTTAAAGGAATGGATACCAAGGTGTCGGAGTGGCTTTGGGAAATTCGGCAGAGTGCGGGAATGGTTTTTCAGAATCCGGACAATCAGTTGGTTTCTTCCATTGTGGAAGATGATGTAGCATTTGGTCCGGAGAATTTAGGGATTGAACCATCTGAAATTCGTAAAAGAGTAGATGAGGCTCTTCGTTCTGTTAATATGCTGGAATGTCGAAAGATGGGTCCCCACCTCTTATCCGGGGGTCAAAAACAACGGATTGCCATAGCCGGTGTGGTGGCCATGAAGCCGGATGTGATTATTTTTGATGAGCCTACGGCCATGTTGGATCCTTCCGGACGGAAGGATGTGATGACCATTATCGATGGTTTGAACAAGGAGGGCATCACCGTGGTGCTTATTACTCATTTCATGGACGAAGCGGCCCAAGCGGATTATGTGTACGTAATGGATGGTGGAAAAATTGCGTTACAAGGAACTCCCCGGGAGATTTTTTGCCATGCCGAAGAAATTAGAGAGATGTGTTTGGACGTACCACTGGCAGTGGAAATTGCCCATTGCCTCAGGCAACGGGGGCTTTCCGTGCCCATGGACATTATTACAATGGATGAAATGGTGGATTTTGTATGTCAATCGAAGTAAAGAACTTAACTCACATATATAGTGAAGGACTTCCTCACCAACAGGTAGCAGTAAAGGACGTAAGTTTCTCCATTTCGGATAATACGTTTGTGGGGATTATCGGCCATACCGGTTCTGGCAAATCTACCTTGGTTCAACATTTGAATGGATTGCTGAAGCCCAATGAAGGAAGTATTGCCATAGATGGTGCGGATATTACCAAGAGCAACGGCTCTATGCGGGAGATTCGCAAGAATATCGGGTTGGTTTTTCAATACCCGGAATATCAGTTGTTTGAAGAAACGGTAGAAAAAGATGTGGCTTTCGGCCCTGGCAACTTAGGGCTTTCCCCCGAAGAGATTCACGAAAGGGTAGCGGAAGCGCTGCAATTTGTAGGAATGGATTTGGCGGAAATCGGAGAAGTTTCCCCCTTTGAATTATCCGGTGGCCAGAAACGGCGTGTGGCAATCGCCGGCGTATTGGCCATGCGGCCCAAAGTTTTAATACTGGATGAACCCACTGCGGGGTTGGATCCCAAAGGCCATAAAGATGTGTTGGATATGATACAAAGAATCCATGGGAAAACCCAAGGAATTATTATTCTGGTGTCCCACAACATGGCGGATATTGCTGCCCATGCGGATCAGGTTCTGGTGATGGAAAAAGGCCGTTTGGTGTTATCCGGCACACCCGGGGAGGTATTTCAGCAAGGGGATTATTTGGCCTCTATGGGTCTGGACATTCCCCCGGCAGCTCAATTAATCCGTGAGATTCGAGGTCGTGGGATTCCGGTAGAAGGAGATCCTCTCACCACAGAGGAGGCCGTTGATGCCATATATGGAGTGCTAAAGAGATGATTCGTGATATTACATTGGGACAATATTTTCCGGGAGAGTCCGGGATTCATCGATTAGATCCCAGGGTGAAAATCATTATTGCCCTGACTTTTATCGTGGCGTTGTTTTTGGTGAAGGATTTCATCGGGTTTGCCATAGCGGTGATGGCTCTAGGTGTGGTGATTGCCAGATCAAAAGTTCCCCTTCGTTTCATCTTGAAGGGGCTGAAACCCATTTTCATTATTATTGTTTTCACCTTCACCGTGAATATGTTTATGATTGGCGGAGAGGTGCTGTGGCAATGGAAGTTTTTGCATATTACCCGGGAGGGACTCTATACCGCAGTATTTATGGCCATCCGTTTGATTCTGTTAATCATCGGCTCATCTTTATTGACCCTTACCACCAAGCCCATTCATCTAACCGACGGGATCGAGAGTTTATTAAAGCCGCTGACATTGATTAAGGTGCCGGCTCATGAGCTGGCCATGATGATGACCATTGCCCTTCGGTTTATTCCTACACTATTGGAAGAAACCGACAAAATCATGAAAGCGCAAATGGCCAGAGGGGCGGATTTTGAAAGTGGCAACATATTAAATCGGGCCAAAAGCTTGATTCCTCTTTTGGTTCCTCTTTTCATCAGCGCCTTTCGAATTGCCCAGGATTTGGCCATGGCCATGGAGGCCAGATGCTACCGTGGAGGGGCCCATCGTACACGGATGAATGCCATCAAAATGGGGCTGCGAGATGTAGGCGCTTTGATTCTTCTGGTGGCATTTGTGGCCTTGATTGTGATGCAACCTTATGTACTGGGGGGGATTTTATGAGAACCCAGCGTCTGATTCAGGGAGCGGTGATTGCATCCGTATATACGGTTCTTACGTTATTATTAGCCCCTATCAGTTATGGAGTGATGCAGGTGCGAATCTCGGAAGCATTGACCGTGCTGCCCTATTTTACCCCGGCGGCCATTCCTGGCCTTTTTGTGGGATGCCTGGTGGCCAATATGCTGGGGCCTTATGGGGTGATGGATATGGTATTTGGGAGCCTAGCCACCTTACTCAGTGCCATTCTTTCTTATCGACTTCGAAAGTACCCCAGATGGGTGCCATTCCCTCCGGTGCTTGTAAATGGTGTGGTGATAGGCGGATTGCTTCATTTTGGATATGGAGTCCCCCTTTCCTTGTGGGCCTGTATGGGATGGGTGGCATTGGGACAAGCCATCGCCTGTTATGGGCTGGGTTACCCCTTGCTTCGAATATTGAAAGGATATGAAAAGATTTTTCGATGATCTTAAAAAAGAGGAAATGAGACAAAGAAAAGTAAAGGACTTGGAAGAAAAGCTTCTTTTTCATGAAGCCTATATGGTAACAGAACCCTCCCTCTACCGAGAACGGTGGAAGGAGTTTTTTTCCGGTGTAGATTCCATTTCTTTGGAAATAGGGTGTGGAAAGGGAAGATTTATCACATCTCTGGGACAAGAGAAACCGGATTGCGGGTTTGTGGGCGTAGAGGGACATCAGACGGTCGCCTTAAGGGCCATGGAAAAAATAGGACAGATGGGTCTCTCCAATGTGGCGG
>CALFUG010000405.1 GCA_937928455.1 uncultured Clostridia bacterium | reverse complement strand
TTTTGGGACGCATGGGCTTCCATGCGAAGCAAGGTCAATTCCACCTGCAAGGGAGAGTTGGCCAGCACCCTGGCTAGTTGGGTTTCTGTGGCGATCTTGGTGGGCATTAAGTTGACAATCAATATTTTTAAGGGACGAATATCCTGAGTGGCCGCCCTTTTCTCGTGCATGATAAATATGTTTTCCTTCTTGAGGGTTTTGGCCGCAGGAAGGCTGTTTGGTATAATAATGGGCATTTGGTACCTACCTTTCTAGAGACGTTCCAGGGCCCTTTCAAAATCCTCCCGGATGTCTTCTATGTTTTCGATACCCACGGATACGCGGATTAGTTCGGGTCGTATTCCGCTGGCGATTTGTTGTTCTTCCGTCAGTTGTCGATGGGTGGTGCTGGCTGGATGAAGGACGGAGGTTCGGATATCGCCTACATGGACTACGATGCTGGAAAGTTCCAGATTCTCTAGAAATGCTTCTCCCTTGGCTCTGCCGCCTTTCACTCCGAAGCTAAGGACGCCACCGGCGCCCTTGGGCATATACATAGATGCCAGAGCATAGGAAGAATCCGAGGCAAGGCCCGGATAGGTCACCCAATCTACTTGGGGATGTTTTGCTAAATATTGAGCCAAAGCCAGTGCGTTCTGGCTATGACGTTCCATACGAAGGTGAAGGGTCTGTAAACCCTGGTGGGTAAGATATGCGTTCATGGGGGACATGGTGCAACCGAAGTCCCGAAGCATGGTGGTTCTCATCTTTACGGTGAAAGCCGTCTTTCCGAATTTCTCGTAAAAACGGAGGCCGTGGTAACTATCGTCCGGCTCCGTCAGACCCGGATATTTGTTGGAAGCGCTCCAATCAAAATTGCCGGCTTCAATGACCATGCCGCCCATGCTGGAGGCGTGACCGTCTGCGTACTTGGTGGTGGAATGAATGATGATATCCGCCCCGTGTTCGATGGGGCGGGTCAAGGCGGGGGTGGCCAGGGTATTATCCACAATCAAGGGAACCCCCAGCTCCAACGAAGCTTTCTTAAATTTATCAAAATCCAACACCACTAAAGCGGGGTTGGCTAAGGTTTCGGCAAAAATGGCTTTGGTGGTGGGCCGTGCGGCGGCTACGATAGTTTCTACGGAATCTTTCACATCCACAAAGGTGACTTCGATACCCATTTTTTTCAAAGACACCGCCAACAGGTTAAAAGTACCTCCGTATATACTGGATGAAGAAATGATGTGATCTCCGGCTTGACATATATTCAAGAGGGTCATTAGCGTGGCAGCCTGGCCGGAGGAAGCCGATAAAGCCCCGGTGCCCCCTTCTAATTCCGCCATGTGATTTTCCAACACACTTAAGGTGGGATTTCCCAGTCGGGTGTACATGAAATCTCCGCTTTCCAAGTCAAAAAGCGCGGCTACGTCCTGGGTATTGTAGTAGCGATAGGTGGTATTTTGTACGATGGGCATCACCTGGGGCTCTCCCCTTTTGGCTTGATAGCCTCCCTGTACGCATATGGTTTCCAATTGGCGTTTTTTCTTTGTCATGATAATCCCCTTCTCAACCCCGAGTTCCGTAAATATTTAGATATACTATACTTGAATTGGGTAAGAAAATCAAGAAAACACCCCGGTTTCCTGAAAAGGTTCAGGGCCGGGGCATCTTCTTTGTATGTGGAAATGTTGATGGCTATAGTTAGGCCTTCCAGAGGCTGTGTAGGTTACAGTATTCGTAAGCAGCAACCACTTTATCCCCGTCTAGTAGGCTGAATTCTGCTACGGGGGCATCTCCGGGAGAAAGCTCCACGGCTTGCATGCCTTTTTCGGTCAAAAGAGCAACCCATTGAATCCAGTGTTCATCCGTCATGGGGTGATCCACAGAACCCACTTTCACGGTAACCTTGTTTCCCTCTTGGGTAACGACCGGTACGTGTTTTTCCCCGGCCCCGTCGGATGTATTGGGAGAAATCTCCGTCATATTTTCCCCGCAACATTGCACGGGTACACCGGAGTTATGGAAGAAATATACGATGTTTCCGCAATGGCTACAACGGAAGAAGTTCAATTCGTTTCTCATTTGCGACCTCCTGTTTGTCATAAAAAACCCCTCTTGATAAGGGATTTATTCCCCAAAGAGGGGGGATTAAACAGGGTTTCAACTTTTTGTTTCAACTTTTGTGTGATATAATTTTCTCAGTATGATGGGAGGAAAAACATGTTTGTAGAAGCCATTGAAAAGGCGGGAGCCT
>CALFUG010000404.1 GCA_937928455.1 uncultured Clostridia bacterium | reverse complement strand
TGATATGGAATGTGCTTATTCTAACAGTCCTATTCATTTACGGGTTTTTAAGTGCGTTCTCTCCTTCTGTAGTAAGAGCTTTGACAATGATTGTGCTTCATGTGGCATGCCGTTTTCTTTATTTGCGATTCGATTTGCTGAGTGCCACCATGTTTTCCGGAAGTCTGTTTCTTCTGTTTCAGCCCATGATGGTTCACAACGTGGGATTTCAATTATCTTATGTTGCCCTGCTAAGCATGGCTTTTTTGATTCCGGTTTTTGAAAAGCACGTTAGAATTCCGGGAGTGAAAGGATGGTCTCCCTTATTGGCTATACAATTGGGATTAACACCTCTTATCGCATACTATTTTAATCATATGTCATGGGTGGGGATTCTGGCCAACCTTCCATCTGTACTTCTGGCCGGTTTCATATTGCCAGTATTAATGGTACTATTTCCCGTTTCTTTCTTGGGCGATGGGATATTGTTTACTTTTTTGGTGAAAGCAGTTGGCTGGGGCATGGATGGTCTCATTTGGCTGAACCAGTGGTTGTATTGGGAAGGAAAGACAACCTTTTGGTGTATCAGTCCGCCCCCTTTTTTAATGGCGGGGTTCATCCTACTTTTGTTTGTGGTTTTCTCGGAAAGTGCTAAGATTTTGCGAAGCAGGGGGTATCATTCTTGGCTCATAAAAACTAGCATCATCCTGTTAATTCTTATTGTATTCGCCCAAGGAATATATAAGGTACCTTTACGAGATTGTGACATGGTGTTTCTTGACGTGGGACAAGGTGACTGTCTTTTTATGGAAACACCGGGTGGTTATACGGTGATGATTGATTCCGGGGGAAGCGAAACCTACGACGTTGGGAGAAAGGTTTTACTCCCATACCTTCTTAAAAACGGACATCGGAAAATAGATTTGGCAGTAGTGACTCATCTTCACCAAGACCATTATGGAGGGTTTCAAACCTTGAGTCAGGAAATTCCCATTCAGCAGTTAGTCTTGTATGAAGGGTATGAAAGCATGGAAGACTCCATCGTAGACCATAGTGGGTTTGACCAAGGGCAACTGACGTACGTTTCGAAAGGTTCTGAGATACGGGTGGAGGACCAAGTAAAAATAAGGGTTCTGAGTCCAGAGGCCTGGAGCGATAAAGAAGATTTGCTTCCAGAGGATGAAAATCAGCTATCTCTCATTTTGAGAGTGGAGGTAAAAGGGGTGGCAGTTCTAATGACGGGAGACATTGACGAAGAAGGGGAACGTTTCTTAATGCGGGGACATAAAAATGATATACTACAACACGATATACTGAAAATAGCCCACCATGGATCCCGATTCAGCACCGGAAAGGAGTTCCTGCGCATGGTCCGACCCACTCTAGCTGTGATTCAGGTGGGGAAAAACAATTTTGGTCATCCTCATCCTACTGTCATTGAAAAATGTCGAGAACAAGATATAATGGTGTTAAGGAATGATTGGCATGGCGCCATCGGTATCAAAATTCCCAAAGGAAAAAGCGGAGCAATATGGGCAAAAACTATGCTTTCAAACGAATGATGGAGGATTTAAAGAAGGGAGATTTCCCTTCGGTTTTGCTTTTTTTTGGAGAGGAGCGTTTGCAAGTTGATTGGGCGGTACGTCAAATCATTGAAAAGTACGTAAACCCAGAGACATATCTTTTGGATGTGACCATATTTCAAGGATTGCCTCCCTTGGACGAGTTGGTATCTGTTTGTGAAACCTTGACCATGTTTTCAGAAAAAAGAATCGTAATCATTGAGAATAGCGGGCTATTTAAAATGAAAAGAAAAGACGGGGAGGAAGAGGAATCGGAAGATGTACCGGACAGTGGAGAGAGAAAAGCGTTGGGTGAGTATTTGCCACATATTCCTTCCAGTACCATACTGCTGTTTCGGGAGCAGGATGTAGACAAAAGATTGCAGTTCACAAAAATGATTCAAAAGGTGGGGGACACTTACCAGTTTGAAAGACTGGATGCGGCGGATCTAAAAGTTTTTATTCGTAACCGATTTGTAAAGGCAGGGAAAGCATTGCGAGAGGATGTGGCAGAAACCATTATTGAGCTATCCGGGTACCTTCATCCTCAATCCACATATACCTTATATCACCTAGAGAATGATTTGGCGAAAATACTATCCCATGCGGAGGACGCCGAGGTCACGGCTTTAGATGTGCATCAAACCATGGCGGGAGATTTGAATACCTATGTGTTTTCTTTTGTGGATGCTTTAGCTTCAGATAAAAAAGGAGAGGCGTATGAGTTACTATCCAATATGCTTCGCTCCGGGGAAAGTTTTTACAAGATACTGGGGTTATTGATTTCACAGTACGAATTGCTTTTGGACATCCGGCAGCTTCAGGACGAAAATAGATCTTTGGTAGAAATGGAAAAAGAACTGAAGGTACATCCCTTTCGCTTGCGCAAAGGAGCTTCCGTTGCCGGAAGATATACTTCAAGTCAGCTCTATCAATTTGTAAAACGACTATATGAAATTGATCGGCAGAATAAGAGTGGGTTATTAAACCCGCAGCTGGCACTGGAGTTATTCATTGGAGAGTTATAAAATGACGCAGCAAATCAAGGCAGACCTCATGCTACTTCTCGTAACTTTTGCTTGGGGTATCTCGTACTACCTGATGGACCTGAGTTTAGAAGAACTGGGTCCTTTTACACTGAATGCCCATCGATTTCTAATCGCTTTTGTTGTGGCAGTGATTTTGACATTCCCAAAACTGAGAGATGTCAGCAAAGAGACGTTGAAATATAGCTTCTATATCGGGTCCATACTGGTGGTGGTGTATATCGGCGCCACTTTTGGTGTGATGTACACCAGTTTATCGAATGCCGGGTTCTTGTGCGCTTTATCCGTAGTGTTTACACCCATACTGGGGTATTTTTTGTTTGGTATTGTTCCCAGCAAGAAGCTGAGAATCGTGGTAGTCATGTGTGTGGTGGGAATCGGCCTACTTACTCTCGATGGAAACCTAAAACCGGCGGTGGGGGATTTGCTATGTATTCTTTGCGCAGTAGCCTATGCTTTTGATTTGTTGGTGACGGAAAAAGCGGTGAAAAAGAAAGAGGTTAACGCATTTCAGTTGGGGGTGTTTCAACTAGGATTTAATGGGATTTGGCAGCTGGTATTGGCTGTCTTGTTAGAGGAGCCCACATTCCCCGCCAGCGGCAAAGTATGGGGCTCTGTGTTATTTCTGGCCATATTTTGTACCGGACTGGCTTTTATCATTCAAGCGGTAGCTCAGCAGTATACTTCTGCGAATCATGTGGGGGTAATATTCACTTTAGAGCCTGTTTTTGCCGGTTTTGTGGCATTCTATTTTGCGCAGGAGATTCTTCTTTTGAGAGCGTACATAGGGGCGGTTCTACTCATTGTTGGGTGCTTGGTTATGGAGCTTCAGTGGAAGCCTTCCCTAACTTCCCGGTTTATTTCCTGGTGGAATAAGAAGACAGTAAGGCGAGCGATGAAGAGATCCTAAGTTATAGAGTGATTGGTTTTGATATAGCCGGAAGCATTGCCTCAAAATATAGAGAATGATATGATGGTAGAAAAGCAAGAAGTTTCTTTACGCCATGGTGCAAAATGACAGCGGTGTTATTTGCATTTAATATGTTGTATTAGAGAAAAAATGTGAAGGAGACGGAAACATGTACCAAACATTGCATTTTGAAAAAAGAGAAAGAATAGGCTTTGTGACTGTGAGTCGACCAGAAGCAATGAATGCTTTAAATCCTCAAGTTTTGGAGGAATTACATTCCCTGTTTCAAGAAATTGAGAAGGATTCCGAAGTGGGGGTGGTTATACTAACCGGGGAGGGAAAAGCCTTCGTGGCTGGTGCAGATATTTCCGCCATGCATCAGATGAGTCCCAAGGAAGGCCGAGAGATGATGAAGTTGGGCCACCGCCTCATGAATTATATGGAAGAAATGGAAAAGCCCATTATTGCTGCAGTGAATGGATTTGCTTTAGGAGGTGGGTGCGAGCTGGCCTTGGCTTGTGATTTTCGGATTGCATCGGAAAAAGCCAAGTTTGGACAACCGGAGGTGAATTTGGGAATTATTCCCGGATTTGGGGGCACGCAACGTTTACCGAGACTGGTAGGAAAAGCCATGGGGAAACGAATGATTATGACAGGGGAGACTCTCAATGCAGAAAGAGCTTTGGCTGTTGGTCTATGTGAAGAAGTGGTCCCTCATGAAGAGTTGCTAAAAAAAGCAGAGGAGCTAGCGGAAACCATACTGGGGAAAGCCCCACTCGCCATCAAGGCTGCGAAGACGGCTGTTAACCGAGGCTTTGATTTAGATATGATTTCTGCATCCGCGTTAGAAATAGAAATGTTCACCGCTCCCTTTGCAAGCAAGGATAAGCAAGAAGGAATGGGTGCTTTCCTGGAAAAAAGAAAAGCAGAGTTTACGGGGGAATAGAGCGGAGTGTAGGATTGATTTTGGGGAGAATAAAATGTCATATGCCGGCTATAAAGCAACTAGGATTGGTTGAAATAGGGACATATAAGATAATCTGGCCTTGGGATGGTATTCCACAGGGCCTTTTGTATACATATTTGCTGTTTTATACAAAAAAATATACAATCTTGCCGTATCATTTGTTAGGTAACCATTGAAATAGCGCCATCTTGTATACATGGCAAAAAAAACAAAGGGATTCGCAACATTTATTTGCTAAAAAAGTGAATTGTATAGTATAATCCTTGCGAGTGAATGACAAAAGACTTTTCATGCTGAAAAGAACATTTGTCGATGAATAAAGGAGGAGATCGCATATGAAAAGAACCTTAGCAATCATGTTGGTAATGGTCCTCGTTCTGTCCTCATTTGCCGCTTGCGGCGGCGGTGGTGGCGGTGAAGGAGAAGCAGCTGCATATGATGCTGAAAACCCCATGGTTTTCCGTCTGGCATCGGATGCTCCGGTGGACCACATGTCTACAAGACTTAATGAGCAACTGGTAGAATTGGTTGCGGAAAGAACAGAAGGAAGAGTAGAAATTGCATACTATCCTGCTAGTCAGCTGGGAAGTTATGAAACAGTGTATGAAGAAGTTATCCTGGGGTCCGTGGATTCCGCTCAAATTACTGTGCCGGATGCTTCGGATGCTCGACTAGGAGCTGCATATTTACCTTACTATGCAACTGGTTTTGAAGATGGCAAAGTTCTGTTCGGACCGGATTCTTATATGGTATCTGTTATGCAGGAAATCTGTGCTACTCAGAACGTAAACTTTGTTGGATTTGTTTGTGAAGGTTTCATCGGAATGGGCGTTAAGAAAGACCCGACGGATGTAATGGTACCTGGTGCAAATAAAAACCTGGCTTTGCGAAGTCCTGCTATGGCCACGTTCCGAATCGTACAGGAAGATTTGGGATACAGCCCCACTACCATTACCTATGCGGAAGTTCCTACCGCTCTTCAGACAGGTGTTGTAGATGGATGGATTGGCGGAACTGCTAACATGAACTATGCATGGGTAGGAGAAATCATCACCAAGATGTATTACAACTGGCTCCATCTGGAAGCCACTGCGTATGTAGTTAGTGAAGTGAGTCTTGCCAAGTTAACGGAAGAAGATCGTGAAATCGTTTTGGATTGCTATAGAGAAATGAGTACAGAGAGCTTTAACGTAGCGGAACAAAATGAAGCGGATTACAGACAGAAGCTTCAGGACGATTATGATGTAGAAGTAATTATGTTCACTCCCGAGCAAGTGGCAGAGCATGCACAATTTGTTCGAGAAACTTCTTGGCCGAAATTGGAAGAGCTTTTAACCAAAGAGTTAATGGACGGTTTCCGTGCTGAGGTAGGTCTGTAAAGATTTACCGAGACGGCATATGATTTTTAGTTATTGCTTGCATTAGAATAAGCTGGGGGGAGAGGAATCACCTTTCCTCCCAATTTTAGAGAGAAGGAGGAAGTAAGTTGACAAGAATTGAACGCACGAAGTTTTGGTTTTTTGTACCAAAAGTATTGCAGTGGGTCATTATTGTCACTGCTTCAGTTGTAACCTTGATTGTCTTCGTGGAAACAGCTCTCAGGCTGTTTGACTGGATTAGCTTCAACGGATATGAAGAGCTGCTGATTATGGTGGCTTTTTGGTTGTACATGGTAGGGTGTGCTCATGGAAGCTATGAGAAAAGTCAAATCCGCGCAGACATCATTGAAGTTATGCTGAAAGAAAACTTATTTAAGGACATCATTCGGATTCTCCGTGAGGTGGTGACGGTGGTACTATCCTTATGGTTTGCATGGTGGGCCTGGAATTTGATACTTTATGCAGTGGATATTGGGACAGTGACCTCGGTTTATAGAATTCCGATGGTAATCGGATACAGCTCTATTTTCTTTGGAGTTGGATTTATGGCATTTTATAATATTGTTTATATGATTGGCGAATTTAAAAAAATGTATTTAAGACGTGTGAAAAAAATCGATTTGGAACAATGGATGTTGGAACACGGTGTGGAAGGAGGGATTGGTAAATGAGTACAGTATTAGTTGCTGCTGCGGTGCTGATACTTGTCTTAATTATCGGAGCACCGATTCCCCTGGCTTTCTTTGCATCTACATTGACCATCGTTTTGATGGGGGGATATGATTTTCATTTCTTGTTCCCCTATGGATACAACAAAGCCAGCTCTATTATTCTTTGCGCCATCCCTCTTTTTGTACTGGCGGGTTCCTTTATGGAGAAGGGCGGTATAGGAGAAAGTCTGGTAGATTTTGTAGGTTCCTTTGTAGGGCGAATTAAGGGTGGATTGGGAATTGTAATGGTAGTTTCTTGCGCATTGTTCGGCGCTATTTCCGGATCTGGTTTTGCCACCTTGTCCTGTATTGGTTCCATCATGCTTCCCAGAATGTATGCTGCCGGATATCCCAAAGGTCATTGTTCTGCCTTGATATCCAGTGCTTCGGTTCTGGCGCTTTTGATTCCTCCCAGCCTGAATATGATTTTGTATGCATGGGTCGGAGGTACTTCGATTTTGGCCAGTTTTGCGGCCACCGTTATTCCCGGAATTATTTTGGTAATTTTGTTTAGCGCCATTAATGTATTTCTTTTACGAGACTGTGAAACCATCGCCGTCATGCCAAAAATTCCCCGAAGCGAAAGACCGCCGGAGCAACGAATTCTTCGAAGCACTTTCCGGGCGATTCCGGCTATCTTGGCTCCCCTGATTATCTTGGGTGGTATCTACGGTGGAATTATGACCCCGACAGAAGCGGCTGCGGTTTCCGTAGTGTATTCCATCCCAGTAGGATTTTTCATCTACAAGGGATTGAATCGAAAAACGCTGAAATCCAGTTTGGTGGAAGCAGGAACCACCACGGGTGTTATTTTGATTATGCTATTTTCCGTTATGGTTATGTCCCGGCTTTATACTATGGAAAATGTTCCTTCCAAAATTTTGGCAGTGTTGACTTCCATTTCGGAGAACCAATTTGTACTGCTGATGATGATTAATCTATTCTTGGTTATTATCGGAATGCTGATGGATGATACCAGTGCAATTTTGCTTTGCACGCCCATCTTACTTCCGGTAGTTACGGAATTGGGAATCAGCCCTATCCATTTTGCGGCCCTCATCGGCGTCAAT
>CALFUG010000403.1 GCA_937928455.1 uncultured Clostridia bacterium | reverse complement strand
TAATGGACTATGGGGATGTCATTGTAAATGTATTGAGCACGGAAATGCGAGACCGCTATAATATTGAAAAAGTATGGGGCGACTGTACGTTTATTACCTTGGAGGATAGCGATAATGAATGAGAGATATGATTTTAATTCCATCGAAAAAAAATGGCAAAAGTATTGGGAAGAAACCGAGATGTTCCGAGTGGGAGAAGACCCAAATAAGGAGAAATACTATCTCTTGGAGATGTTTCCATATCCCTCCGGTAAGTTGCATATGGGCCATGTGAGAAACTATTCAATCGGGGATGTAATCAGCCGTTTTAAGACCATGCAGGGGTATAATGTATTGCACCCCATGGGATATGACAGCTTCGGATTGCCGGCGGAGAATGCGGCTATCAAAAACAATGCGGAGCCTGCACAATGGACATGGGATAACATTAAGGAAATGACGGCGCAGTTGAAGGAAATGGGAATTTCCTATGATTGGAGCAGAGAAATCGCCACTTGCCATCCAGAGTATTATAAATGGATGCAATGGATTTTTATACAATTCTTCCAAAAGGGTTTGGCATATAAAAAGGAAAACCCGGTGAACTGGTGTCCCAGCTGCCAGACGGTACTGGCCAATGAGCAAGTTGTGGAAGGTGGCTGTGAACGATGTGGAACCCAGGTGGGTAAAAAAGAATTATCCCAATGGTATTTAAAAATAACGGACTATGCGGATCGGCTTCTGGACAATTTGGATCGTTTGGATGGTTGGCCCGCAAAAGTAAAAACCATGCAAAGAAATTGGATTGGCCGCTCTGTTGGTGCAGAGGTAGATTTTCCATTGGAAGATTTTTCGGAGAAATTAAGAATTTTTACCACTCGGCCGGATACGCTCTATGGGGTTACCTATATGGTATTATCTCCAGAGCATCCTTATGTGAAGCCTCTGGTAGAAGGAAGCTCCTTTGAAGAGAAGGTCTTGAAATATGTGGAGAAATGCCAACACTTGTCGGATATAGAGAGAACCAGTACAACCCGGGAAAAAACGGGGGAATTTTTGGGGCGATATGCCATTAATCCCCTGAATGGGAAACGCGTTCCTGTATATATTTCGGACTATGTTCTCATGGACTATGGAACGGGAGCCATTATGGCGGTACCGGCACATGACCAAAGAGACTTTGAGTTTGCAAAAGCTTTTGATTTGGAGATTATTCCCGTGTTGGACCCTGAGGACCCTGCCATTGACGTGAATGATTTGAAAGAGGCTTTTATTTCTGAGGGCAAAATGATTCATTCCGAACAATTTACAGGTATGGAGAACCGGGAAGCCATCGAAAAAATTACGGAGTATATCGAGCAGCAGGAAATTGGGGTAAGGTCTATTAACTATAAATTGAGAGACTGGCTGATTTCCAGACAACGGTATTGGGGATGTCCCATTCCTATGATTTATTGTGAAACCTGCGGATGGGTCCCGGAGAAAGAAGAAAATCTGCCGGTATTGCTACCTACGGATGTTGAATTTACAGGAAAAGGGGAATCTCCCTTGGCGACCTCCAAGATATTTGCCAGCTGCCAGTGTCCCAACTGTGGTAAGCCTGCTCGGCGGGAAATGGACACCATGGATACTTTCTTAGACAGTTCATGGTATTTTCTGAGGTATTGTGATGCCAGGAACACGGAAAAACCCTGGGACTTTGAAAAACAAAAGTATTGGATGAATGTAGACCAATACATTGGAGGAGTGGAGCATGCCATCTTGCATTTACTGTATTCCCGATTCTTTCAGATGGCTTTCCATGATTGGGGACTGGTTTCCCACGACGAACCCTTTGAAAATTTATTAACCCAGGGGATGGTCATTAAAGATGGTAGAAAAATGAGCAAGTCATTGGGAAATGTGGTTTCTCCAGAGGAAATCATTCATAAATATGGGGCGGATACGGCCCGTTTATTCATCCTGTTTGCAGCGCCTCCGGATCGTGAGTTGGATTGGTCGGAAGCCGGGGTAGAAGGAGCATATCGGTTCTTGAATCGAGTGTATCGTGTGGTATATGAGTTGCAAGACCTTATTCGAGAAGCTCCTTCGGAATATGAAGTAAAGTCGGAAGAAGATCGAGAATTGGCATACCGACTGCATAATGCGATAAAGAGATGTACCGATGATATTGGAGGGCGTTTCAACTTTAATACTGCCATTGCCTCTATCATGGAACTGGTCAATGAAATATACAAATATAAAGAAAGATCAGACCGCAATTTGGCATTGCTGAAGGATTCACTGGAAAAGCTTATATTAATCCTATCTCCCTTTACTCCTCATGTTTGCGAAGAAATGTGGGAAGCTTTGGGCAATGGTAAATCCTTGTATCGACATCCGTGGCCGGAGTACCGGGAAGAAGCCTTGATTCGCAAACAGGTGGAAGTTGTAATACAACTTAACGGAAAGGTTAAAGAAAAAATTACTGTAGAAAGTGGCTTGTCTAAGGAAGAATTGGAGGAAATCTGCCTGAATTCTTCCAAAGTTCAGTCACTGGTTGAGGGAAAGAATATTGTCAAAATTGTTGCAGTGCCAGACAAACTATTAAATATCGTGGTGAAAGGATAACCCTACGTATGTTAATTGTGAATAAGGAGTTTTTTGAAAGAAAGATAGAAATGAGAAAATACAATGAGAAGTAATAAAGGAAAATCAAATAAAACATTGAAAGTGATTCCCTTGGGAGGACTTTCGGAAATCGGAAAAAACATGACACTGTTGGAGTATGGGAACGATATTTTGATTGTGGATTGTGGCATGACCTTTCCAGAAGACGATCAGTTTGGGATAGATATCGTGATCCCGGATTTTTCCTATTTGGTGGCCAATGCCGATAAAATAAGAGGCTTGGTCTTGACCCATGGACATGAAGATCACATTGGAGGAATTCCCTACTTGTTAAAGCAAGTGGACGTTCCCATTTGGGGTACTCGACTGACATTGGGTTTGGTGGAAAACCGATTAAAGGAACATAATATCAAGGCGAAAATGCATCGAATTAAGGCGGGGGACAAATTTAATGTGGGGTGTTTTGGAGTGGAAACATTACGAGTAACTCACTCCATAGCGGATGCCATTTGTATGGCCATTGAGACTCCGGTGGGGCTGCTTTTTCACACAGGAGATTTTAAAATCGACTATACACCTATTGATGGCGATCCCATGGATCTCCAAAGGTTGGCGGAGATTGGAAAGAGGGGTGTCTCCCTGATGTTGGCGGACTCTACCAATGCAGAAAGACCGGGATTTACCAAGTCTGAAAAACTGGTGGGAGAAACATTAGAGAGTATATTCAGAGACCATGATACACGCATTATCGTGGCCACCTTCTCCAGCAATGTACACCGAGTCCAAAAAATTGTAGACGCAGCGGTGAAATACAATCGCAAGATTGCCATTTCGGGCCGGAGTATGGTGAATGTGGTGAAGCTGGCTACAGAATTAAATTACTTGAAGATTCCCGA
>CALFUG010000402.1 GCA_937928455.1 uncultured Clostridia bacterium | reverse complement strand
ACTATTATGACACCCATGAATCGGGAGGAGGAATTAGAGGTCACCTCCGTCTATTCGGTAGCCGGCGAATTGAAAGAAGGCGCCTCATTGCTTCAAAGTCGGCCATTTCGATCTCCTCATCATACCATTACTCCCATCGCCATGGTGGGGGGCGGAAATCAACCCCGGCCCGGAGAACTGTCTTTGGCCCATCACGGGGTGCTTTTTTTAGATGAGTTCCCGGAGTTTTCCCGTAGGGTGTTGGAAATGATGCGGCAGCCTTTGGAATCCGGTGAGGTCACCATTTCCCGAAGCCGAGACCGGGTAACCTATCCTTGCAGAATTTTATTGGTGGCGGCTAGCAACCCATGCCCCTGTGGACATTACGGCGATTCCAGACATAGATGTAGTTGCACCTCCCAGCAGATACAAAATTATCAGTCCAGAATCAGCGGTCCCCTTTTGGACCGCATCGATATTCAATTGAAAATACCCCCCGTCCCCTCTCGGGAATTGTGGGGCGAAAAAAACTCCGGCGCCCAACTCTCATCCGAGAAAATGAGAGAGCAAGTTCGATTGCTGGAAAAGGTGCAACAGGAGAGGTATCGAAGGGACTGGGTTCGAAACGGTGTTCTTACTCCCAGCCTTTTGGAAAAATTTTGCCCCATGAGCCGTGATGCCAAAAGATTTCTGGAAAGCGCATTTCAACGGCTGGGATTATCCGTTCGGGGTTACCATAAAGTAATAAAGATGGCCCGTACCATTGCGGACCTAGAAGAGATAGACACTTTGCGAGAGGAACATATCGGAGAAGCCATCCAGTATCGCGCGTTGGACCGGGAAGAATGAGCACCTTATAAATTAGTGGAAAGAGACATGAAGAGAGAAGGAAGCAACCAGATGGAAATCAAAAAAATTACGGCCATGGAGGTAGGTTATCCCAGATTGCTAAAGGAGATTCCAGACCCTCCCAACATTTTGTATTATATGGGGGATATATCCCTGGCGTCCCAACCCTGTGTGGCGGTGGTGGGCACTCGGAAGCCCACAGATTATGGGAAGTGGGCGGCCTATTCCTTGGGAAATATGTTGGGAGAAGCGGGAATTGTAACGGTCAGCGGGATGGCACAAGGGATTGATACTCTCGCACATAGAGGGGCCTTGAAAGCAGAGGGAAAAACCATTGCTGTGTTGGGCAACGGTCCAGATATTTGTTATCCGGCGAAGAATGGTTCCTTACGAAAAATCATAATGGAGAATGGTTTAATCTTATCTGAATATGCACCGGGGGTTCATGCCACCCGGTTTACTTTTCCCGCCAGGAACCGAATTATTAGTGGAATATCTATGGCTACCGTAGTGGTGGAAGCCGGGTTGTCTTCCGGGTCATTGATTACAGCGGAACGAGCCGTAGAGCAGGGTCGTGAAGTGTACGCACTGCCTGGGAATATCAATAGTGTATGCTCCATTGGAACCAATAAACTCATCCATGACGGGGCAAGAATTTTAGCGGTGATGGATGATTTGCTGGAGGATTTTGGTTGGATAAACCCCCTGCCTCAGGAGAAAAAGGAGAGTCTTGGAGAGAAGGAAGCGAAAGTATTTTTACGAGTGGAAGGTGCTACGGAAATCACAGTGGATGAGCTGTGCTGTGCCTTGGGAATGGGGGCGGGAGAGGTAAATGGAATTGTGACGATTCTGGAAATGAAAGGATTTGTTCAGACATCCATGGGGAAAATATATGTTGCAAAGGGGAAACAATCTACATATAATATGTGCTTGAACGAAGACAGTCTCAAAAAAGAGAGGAAAAAAGATGAGTAACCCCAAAAAAATCCTAGTTATTGTAGAGTCTCCCGCCAAGGCAAAAACCATTGGAAAGTACCTAGGCACCAACTACAAAGTGGTGGCGTCGGTAGGTCATGTCAGGGACCTTCCCAAGAGTAAACTAGGTATCAATACAGAAAAAGACTTCGAACCGGAATACATATCTATCCGGGGAAAGGGAGATTTAATTAAGGCATTAAAAAAGGAAGCCAAGGCGGCCTCAAAAATCTATTTGGCAACGGACCCGGACCGTGAGGGAGAAGCCATTAGTTGGCACTTGGCCTTTCTGTTAGGAATGGATGAGTCAGAGCCTTGCCGGGTGGTATTCAATGAGATTACGAAAAACAGCGTAAAAGAAGCGCTGAAAAATCCTCGCCCCATCGACATGAGTTTGGTGAATGCCCAGCAGGCACGGCGTGTGTTGGATCGTTTGGTGGGATATAAAATCAGTCCCCTTCTTTGGAGAAAAGTGCGCAGAGGCTTGTCGGCAGGAAGAGTGCAGTCTGCTGCATTGAAAATTGTGTGTGACCGTGAAAAGGTGATTCGAGACTTTGTTCCCAAGGAATACTGGGTGATTCAAGCCAAATTGGAAAAAACGGGAGAAACCCTAAAACGAAATCAGTTTGTCGCCAAGCTGACGGAAAAGAATGGGGAAAAGATTCCGGTAAATGATAAGGCAGAGTCGGAACAAATTCTGAAGGATTTAGAATCCGGCCATTTTGCGGTGAAAAAAGTGGAAAGAAAGGAACGAACCAAAAGACCGTATCCTCCCTTCACCACTAGTAGCATGCAGCAAGAGGCATCCAATAAGTTAAATTACTACACGAAAAAAACCATGCTCATTGCCCAGCAGTTGTATGAAGGCTGTGAAATCAAGGGTCATGGGACCATTGGGTTGGTCACTTACATCCGTACGGACTCCGTTCGTATATCCGAGGAAGCCAGAGGAATGGCGCGCGGTTTTATCGAGAATCATTTTGGAGAAAAATATTGGGGGAACAATTACTTCGCCAATAAAAAGAAGGACGTACAGGATGCCCATGAGGCCATACGTCCCTCTCGGGTGGATTTGGAACCGGATGCTATCAAAGATTCTTTAAGTCGAGATCAATACAACCTCTATAAATTGATTTGGAGTCGATATGTGGCCAGTCAGATGTCACCGGCAGTTTTTGATGCCATGGCCGTGGACGTAGAAAACGGGCCGTATACCCTACGAGCCACTGGCTCTACCCTAAAATTTGATGGATTTTTAAAAGTCTACAGTGATAACAACGAAGAAGATAAGGATAGGCAGCTTCCCGCCATGGAAGAAGGGGAAGGTTTACGTAAGGTGGACCTGACCGGAGAGCAAAACTTCACCCAGCCACCTTCCCGGTTTACAGAAGCCAGCTTGGTGCGAGATTTGGAAGAAAAAAATATCGGAAGGCCTTCTACGTATGCCCCCATCATCGCCACATTGCTGGATAGAAAATATATTTTACGGGAGAAAAAAGTACTGGTACCCACGGATTTGGGTTTCATTGTTACCGACATGATGGAAGAGTACTTTAAAGAGATTGTAGATGCGGGATTTACGGCAGATATGGAAGACAAGTTGGATGAAGTCGAAGTGAGAGATGCCAACTGGAGAAAAATCGTGGGGGACTTTTATGGAACCCTGAAAACCGAGTTGGAAATAGCCGATGCCAAGATTGAAAAAGTACAATTCGAAGAAGAGTTGCTGGGAGAAGATTGCGAGAAATGCGGGAAACCCATGGCGGTGAAGCATGGTCGATTTGGTACGTTTGCCGCATGTACCGGGTACCCGGAATGCAAAAACACGAAGCCCATCCAAAAAACCATCGGTGTAAAGTGTCCGGCATGCGGGAAAGATTTGGTGGTTCGCCGAGGGAAGACGGGAAGAATATTTTATGGCTGCTCCGGGTTCCCGGAGTGCAATCAGTCGTATTGGGACAAACCCATACAGCGGGAATGCCCCCAGTGTGGCAGTTTGTTGGTGGAGAAAAAAACGAAAACTTCGAAGATTGCGTGTTCCAATAAGGAATGTGGGTATAAAGAATAAGTCGCAGGTATAAGGAGGATAATCATATCATGGTACAATTCAATGCAACCACCATCGTGGCGGTACGCAGAGGGCCGGAGGATGTATGTATCGGCGGAGACGGACAGGTCACTATGGGAGAAACGGCTATCATGAAAGCCGGCGCGAAGAAGGTACGTAAAATTTATAAAGATCAAGTATTGGTGGGATTTGCCGGTAGTGTGGCGGATGCATTTTCTTTGTCTGAAAAGTTCGAGAAAAAATTGGAAGAACATGCCGGGAATCTGAAGAGAGCGGCGGTAGCCTTGGCGCAAATGTGGAGAACCGACAAGGTGATGCGAAATCTGGAAGCGTTGATGATCGTGGCGGACAGACAAAGCTTGCTCATCATCAGTGGTAACGGAGAAGTCATTGAGCCGGACCAGGACTTTATCGCCATTGGAAGCGGAGGCAATTATGCATATGCTGCAGCCAATGCTTTGTTTAATCACACCGACATGGATGCCGAAAAGGTGGTGCGGGAAGCATTGCATATCGCCTCCTCTATTTGCGTGTATACCAATGACCATATTTCCGTGGAAAAGTTGTAGAAGGGGGAAGAATAATCATGTTAAATGCATTTTACCAGATGACGCCAAAGGAAATTGTGGCGGAGTTGGATAAATATATTATCGGGCAGGACGAAGCGAAAAAATCCGTAGCCATCGCATTGAGAAATCGATATCGAAGGAGTTTGCTGCCGGAAGATTGGCGGGAGGAAATTTCTCCCAAGAACATATTAATGATGGGGCCCACCGGTGTGGGGAAAACAGAAATTGCCCGTCGCTTGGCCCGGTTGATGGATGCCCCTTTTGTAAAGGTGGAAGCCACTAAGTTCACGGAAGTGGGATACGTGGGAAGAGACGTAGACTCCATGGTGAGAGATTTGGTGGAGGCCGCTATTCGTATGACCAAACAGAGCAAGCTGGCGGAGAAGTATAGTGTGGCGGAAGAAATCGCCGAGGAAAAAATTATTGAGGCCATCATTCCCGGAAAGAAGGGAAGTGCAGGCTCCGGTTCCGGGCCCAGAAACCCCTTTGAGTTTATTATGGGGAATGCAGGCTACAAAACCCAGAAGGAGCAGTATCAGGAGCAGAAAACACCCGACGATTCTTCTCCGGAAATTGACGTGGAATTGGCCAGGGAACAAGTTCGGGAACAGTTGAAAGAGGGCCGATTGGAAGAACAATATATCGAGATACAGGTGGACGATGTACCCAAAGGCAGCAACCTGGATGTGGGGGAAGGCGGCATGATCGCCATTGGCAATATTTTTGGTGACATGATGCCGAAAAAGAAAAAGAATAAAAAGGTAAAGGTGAAGGATGCCCGAAAAATTCTTCGGGAGCAAGAAGCCCAAAACCTCATTGACATGGATCAGGTCACAGAGGAAGCTTTGCAAAGCGCAGAACAAAACGGCATCATATTCATCGACGAAATCGATAAAATTGCTTCTGGAGGCGGGTATCGCTCCGGAGCGGATGTATCTCGAGAAGGGGTGCAACGAGACATTCTCCCTATCATTGAGGGTTCGGTGATTAATACCAAGTATGGGCCGGTGAAAACAGACCACATTCTCTTTATTGGGGCAGGGGCTTTTCATACCGCGAAGCCCACGGACCTGATTCCGGAATTGCAGGGTCGTTTCCCCATACGGGTGGAGTTGGAAAACCTCACCCAAGATGCCTTTGTGCAGATCCTTACCAAACCGGAAAACGCATTGATTAAGCAGCATAAAATGCTGTTGGAAACCGAAGGGTTGGAGGTGGAATTTACGGAGGAAGCCTGTGATGAGATAGCCACTATGGCGTTTCTGATGAATGAGCAAACAGAAAACATTGGAGCCAGAAGATTGCATACCATCATGGAAAAGTTATTGGAAGACATTTCCTTTAACATTACAGATATGAAGGACCAGGAAAAAATTCGCATCGACAAAGAGTACGTACAAGAAAAATTCCGCGAGAAGATTCAGAGAGAGGATCCGGATCGCTACATACTGTAGAATCTGTAGAATGCAACAAAACCACATAGAGTTTTCGGAGTTGTTTGTTGAAAGAGAAATTTTTAGAAAAGTACGAAAATTCTCGTTGTAATTCGAAATTCAGGGGAGTATAATGACCTTGTAAGTGGCACGATGAGCTAGTAAGGGGTTGGTTTCGTAGTTTACACGGAGGAAAAGGGAAAAAATGAACAAAGAGATATTGAGCAAAATCCGAAAACTAAATTGGGTACTTCAAGAACCTCGGGAAGGGGGATTTTCCTTCCAGGAATTGTGCGCTATCCTAAGCGAATTAATGGATGCCAATGTTTATGTTGTCAATGTACGAGGTAAGTTGTTGGGAGTCCATTATGTGATCGAAGCCGATAGTGCGGCTTTGTCGGACCCGGAGACCGGGGTGAACTTTTTCCCCGTAGAGTACAACGATGAGTTGATGAAGGTAGATAAGACGGTATATAACATTTCTCCTCAAGAGGTTATGAATATTTTCAAATATGAATATGATACCTCGGAGAAATACCATATGATTATCCCGATTATGGGAGGAGGCCAGCGGTGGGGCACCATCGTACTGGTTCGATACGAGCCGCCTTTCGACGAGATTGACATTGCCCTCGGGGAGTACGGAGCTACCGTGGTGGGATTGGAAATCCAGAGCAAAAAAGCCCAGGAAATAGAACAGGAAGAGCGAAAGCGGAGTGTGGTTCAGATGGCCATCGGTACATTATCCTTCTCGGAAGTAGAGGCGGTGGTTCAGATATTTAAAGAGTTGGGGGGCAATGAAGGGATATTGGTAGCCAGTAAAATTGCAGATCATGCTAAAATTACCCGCTCTGTTATCGTCAATGCTCTTCGCAAGCTGGAGTCCGCTGGAGTTATCGAATCACGAAGCCTTGGAATGAAGGGGACCCATATTAAGGTACTAAATTCCAAGTTCTACGAGGAGCTGGCCAAGCTCTCCTAAGAACTTAAGAAGTAATAAAGAGTCTCCTTCGGGAGACTTTTTCATGGAGGACAGAATGATAGAAGATAATGGCCTAACACAGCAAGGGGAGAGCCGAGCTATTTTATTAGGCGTCCAAAGAAGAGAAGACATTCAGTATTATATGGAAGAGCTGGAAGGGTTGGCAGAAGCCGCCGGTGTGGCGGTTCTGGGACAGATGATTCAAAATCTGGAGAAACCAGAGCGAGGCACCTATATTGGCAAAGGAAAAGTGGAAGAACTGGCGGAATTAGCGGAAAATATGGAAGCGGATTTGGTTATTGTGAATGATGAGCTTTCCGGCATACAAACCCGCAATCTGGAAGAAAGCTTGGGAATCCGTGTCATCGACCGTACCGTTCTTATTCTGGACATTTTTGCTCAAAGAGCCAGTACCTTGGAGGGAAAGCTTCAGGTGGAATTGGCCCAGCTGCAATACCGGTTACCTCGGTTGGTAGGGTTGGGTACATCCCTATCCCGGCAAGGGGCCAGCATGGGAGGCCGAGGTGTTGGAATTGGAACACGAGGGCCTGGTGAAAAAAAGTTAGAAACGGACCGGCGTCACATTACCAAGCGAATTGATGATATCAAGGCGGAGATGGAGAGGGCGAAGAGAACACGTTTGGTGCAACGGGGGAAGCGGGAAAAGTCCGATTTACCCATCGTTGCGCTGGTAGGATACACCAATGCCGGGAAATCCGCCATCATGAACCGTATGTTGATGCTGACCCATAAAGAAGATAAACAGGTGGAAGAAAAGGATATGCTCTTTGCTACCCTGGACACCCGGCAACGGTCTATTCAGCTGGAAGATCATCGCAGCTTTTTGTTGGTAGACACGGTGGGTTTTGTCAGCAAGCTTCCCCATCATTTGGTGAAAGCCTTCAAGGCCACTTTGGAAGAAGTGATGTTGGCAGATTTGCTACTGCTGGTAGTAGATAGTTCTTATGAGAATCATGAATTTCAGTTGGAAGTAACTCGACAGGTGCTTCGTGATTTGGGGGCTATTGATAAAGAAATTCTACTGGTTTATAACAAATCGGACTTGATTGAAAACCCCATGATCCATAATCAAAACCATCACGCCGTATCTGTATCTGCCAAAACCGGCGCCAATTTCCCCCGGTTGCTTCAACTCATCAGCGAAAAGGTGTTTCAGGATTATCAGGAGGTGGAATTGATGATCCCTTATGAACGGGGGGACATCCTTTCCTACGTCATGGAAAAAACCAAGGTTTTGGAGAAAAAGTACTTGGAGGAAGGAACCTGGATTCGTGTGCTTCTCGGCAAGGAGGACTGGGGTCGGGTGAAGGATTTCCATAAGAGGACATAAGATGATTCCCTATAAAACACTGATGAAGGAAGCCACCTTTGCGCAAATAATCGAAAAATCTCGATTCATCGGACATGCCAGGCCTATCCAATCCCGGGAAGAGGGAGAGGATTTCTTACAAAAAATCCGTCAACAGCATCGGGAAGCCACCCACAATGTGCCGGTTATTATTCTGGGAGATCAAATGCAGTTTCAGTGGTCTTCCGAGGATGGGGAACCTCAGGGTACGGCCGGGGCTCCTGTGTTAAAGATGCTGGTAATGGAAGAATTGACGGATTTGGTCATGGTGGTGACTCGGTATTTTGGTGGAACCAAACTGGGTACAGGGGGGTTGGTACGGGCCTATACTTCCACCGCCAAAGGAACCCTTCAGGAGGCCGGCATAGGCCGGGTGGTGGAAAAGCAAAATATGGTCATTACCTTGGAGTATCCCTATCTGGATAAGCTGACCAATCTGGCGGCCCATCTCAAAGATCCGGAAGGAAATCCCCTGTTTCAATTGGGAAATCCCCAATATGCGGAAAGGGTGACTCTTTCCTTGGTCCATATGCCGGAAAAGGAGGCGGAAATTCAACGACTCTTAGGGGACTTGACGGGTGGCTCATACCAAGTGGTTTCAAGGGAAAGAGCTTACCGCAAAGAGCCTTGGCAAGAGGGGGAAAAATCTTGATGGGAGGGGCAACATATTTTCGGTAAAAACCTTGACATAACCCCGCCCTTGATGTATATTTAATAACTGTGTCAAGTAAATATCGCAGGGAAAGTTACTGGTATTGGGGCGCTTAGCTCAGCTGGGAGAGCATCTGCCTTACAAGCAGAGGGTCATAGGTTCGAGCCCTATAGCGCCCACCAATATTTGGCCTGGTAGTTCAGTTGGTTAGAATGCCAGCCTGTCACGCTGGAGGTCGACGGTTCGAGCCCGTTCCAGGTCGCCAACTTTTTTTAGAAGAACTTGATACAAGCTGGCGTGGCTCAACGGTAGAGCAGCTGATTTGTAATCAGCAGGTTGGGGGTTCGATTCCTCTCGCCAGCTCCAGTTTACAAGACACATGGTACGGAGGGATTCCCGAGTGGCTAAAGGGGGCGGACTGTAAATCCGTTAGCTGAGCTTTCGATGGTTCGAATCCATCTCCCTCCACCAACCCGCGGAAGTGGCTCAGGGGTAGAGCATCGCCTTGCCAAGGCGAGGGTCGCGAGTTCGAATCTCGTCTTCCGCTCCAATTTATTTGCGGATGTAGTTCAATGGTAGAACTTCAGCCTTCCAAGCTGATAGCGTGAGTTCGATTCTCATCATCCGCTCCAGTTTTTTTTTATAAAAACGATGCGGGCTCATAGCTCAGCTGGATAGAGCAACGGCCTTCTAAGCCGTGTGTCCGGGGTTCGAATCCCTGTGGGC
>CALFUG010000401.1 GCA_937928455.1 uncultured Clostridia bacterium | reverse complement strand
AAACAGCCCCAGTATCAACCCATCGCTGTGGAACGGCAGGTTATGATTATTTATGCGGCAGTGAATCGATACTTGGCAGATGTGCCGGTGGAAGAAATCAAGGCCTTTGAAAAAGAATTCTACGAATTCATGTCCACCCAGCATGCAGAAATTGGCAAATCCATTAAGACCAGCGGAAAAATAGAAGAAAAAACAGAAGAGCAATTGAAGGCGGCCATTCTTGAGTTTAAGTCCGTTCGAGAGAAGTCGTTAACATAGAGAGACCCAACATCAGAGAAAGGAGGCATGGGAATGGCTGCAAGCAATATGCAGGACATCAAGCGACGAATCAAATCCATTAACAGCATTGAACATATCACAAGCGCTATGAAGATGGTGTCCGCTGCAAAGCTCAGAAGAGCCAAAGCCACCTTTGAAAAAACCACCGAGTATTTTCATTTTATTACGGATTCCATTGCTGAAATATTCAATAATGCCTCGGAGGTCCCCAATAAGTATTTGGAAGGAAGCCGGGAAATCAATCGAACCTGTTACATTATTATTACCAGCTGCAAAGGGTTGTGTGGAAGCTTCAACAGCAATGTGATTCGGGCGGCGGTTCGAGAAATCGGACAGGAGCAACCGGTTATCGTGGCAGTCGGTACCCGAGGCAGGGACTACTTTCGAAAACGAGGGAAAGAGATAGTCGCGGAATATCTAGCACCTCCGGAAAGTATATCCTTCCTGGAGACTCGGGAAATCAGCAAACCCATTATTGAGTTGTATGATAACGGAGAAATTGACCGGGTGGTGTTGGTCTATACTTCCTTTGTTAACAATTTAGAGCAACAGGTGAAGACGGTGCAACTGCTTCCCTTTAAAATTGAAAAAAACCCGGAGGTATTGCGAGTGGAACGAGAGGTGGAATACGAACCATCGGTGGAAGAAGTATTCAATTATCTGGTTCCAAAATATGTTGAAATTGTAGTATTCGGAGCCATAATAGAGTCCGCTACCTGTGAACACGCGGCTCGAAGGATGGCCATGGAGAGTGCTACTGATAATGCAAGAGAAATGCTGGGCGACCTGTCGCTGTACTATAACCGAGCTAGACAGGCGGCCATTACCAATGAGATCATTGAGGTGGTCTCCGGCTCGGAAGCGCAGAAATAGGAGGTGACAAAGGTTGAGTAAAGGAGTAATACACCAGATTATAGGTCCTGTTATCGACTTGAAATTCAATCCTGACGAGATGCCGGAGCTATTGAATGCCATTCATATTCCCTTTGAAGACAGGGTGGTGGTGGCAGAAGTAGCTCAACACGTGGGGGACGATGTGGTTCGTTGTGTGGCACTATCATCCACGGATGGATTGCGAAGAGGATTAGAGGGCGAAGACACCGGCAACCCCATAGCTGTACCGGTTGGTAAGGAAGTGTTGGGACGACTTTTCAATGTAATCGGAGAAACCATAGACGAAAAGGGACCGGTTGCCACGGATCGAAGAGACTATATTCATAAGCCGGCACCCAGCTTTGAAGACCAGGATACCACGGCTCAGATTTTCGAGACGGGGATTAAAGTAATCGATTTAATCGCACCCTATACACGAGGTGGAAAAGTCGGCCTGTTTGGAGGCGCTGGCGTGGGCAAAACTGTTTTGATTCAGGAATTGATTGCCAATATCGCCAAGGAACACGGTGGTATTTCCGTATTCGCGGGGGTGGGAGAGCGAACTCGTGAGGGAAATGATTTATATTATGAAATGATTGAGTCCGGTGTTATCGATAAGACGGCTATGGTGTTCGGCCAAATGAACGAACCACCGGGGGCACGTATGAGAGTGGCTTTGACAGGTCTAACTATGGCGGAATATTTTCGGGACGAGGAAGGTCAGGACGTGCTTCTGTTTATCGATAATATTTTCCGTTTCACCCAAGCGGGTTCGGAGGTATCGGCCTTGTTGGGTCGTGTTCCTTCTGCGGTAGGTTATCAACCCACCTTGGCTACGGAAATGGGGGCATTGCAGGAGCGAATCACCTCTACCAAAAAAGGCTCCATTACTTCCGTGCAGGCCATATACGTGCCGGCGGACGACTTAACGGACCCTGCCCCTGCCACTACCTTTGCCCACTTGGATGCCACCACGGTATTAAGCCGTTCCATTACAGAACTGGGGATTTACCCCGCCGTGGATCCTTTGGATTCCACATCTCGAATTATGGACCCGTTGATTTTGGGTGATGAACACTACAATACGGCTCGTGGTGTGCAAGAAGTATTGCAAAGATATAAGGAACTTCAAGACATTATTGCCATCTTAGGAATGGACGAACTTTCCGACCAGGACAAGCTATTGGTTAACAGAGCCCGAAAAATTCAGCGGTTCTTAAGCCAACCATTTAGTGTGGCGGAAGCCTTTACGGGAACTCCGGGGAAATATCTGTCATTGGCGGAAACCATTCGAAGTTTCAAGGAAATTCTGGAAGGAAAACATGACCAGATTCCGGAGGCGCTGTTCCTCTATGCGGGCGGTATCGATGAGGTAGTAGAAAGGTACGAAAAGAGTCATGGCTAAACCGGTTAAATTAGAAGTAATCACGCCATCTAAGCTGTTCTATAAAGGAGAAGTGGAGCTGGTAATATGTAGAACTCTGGAAGGAGAAGAAGGATTCATGGCCAACCACACCTGGGCATGCAAGCTTTTGGATGTGGGAGAACTATGGATACAGGAATGCGGTTCCGATGATTTCAAGATTGCGGCCATATCGGGCGGATATGTGGATGTGAAGGACAGTATTGTGGTATTTACCGATGCGGCAGAATGGTCTGAAGACATTGACGTGGATCGAGCCAAGGCTTTGAAAGAGGATGCAGAGAATTGGTTGCGTGAAAATAAAGAGGGTGTCCAAGAAATTGCTATGGCTAAAATGGCCATTGCAAAGGCCATTACTCGTATGAATGTGGCGGGCGGTGGAGCGCGTCATAAACGATAAACCGGCATTCAGAAAATGGATAGAAAATCAGCAGTACGGACTTAGAAAAGAACCCCAATTATGG
>CALFUG010000400.1 GCA_937928455.1 uncultured Clostridia bacterium | reverse complement strand
TCACTGGCCAGCCCCGATTTGATTGAACAAATCCACCGTTTGTATTGTGAAGCCGGTGCAGATATTATTTATGCCAGTTCCTTTAATGCCAACGGGTACAAACTCCATGGAACGGAGCATACCGTCAAGGAGGCGGTACAAGCGGCTATGACTCTTGCCAAAAAAGCGGCACAGGGTACCGATACTCTGGTGGCACTGGGGCTGGGTCCCATAGGGCGGCTCATTGAGCCCGGTGGAGACATGACCTTCGAAGAAGCCTACGAGTACTTCAAAGAGATGATAGAGGCCGGCGCTGACCAGGCGGACCTGGTGGTGGTGGAAACCCTGTCAGACCTCTATGAGGCCAAAGCCGCGGTGTTGGCGGTGAAGGAGAACAGCACCCTTCCGGTGGTGGTTACTATGACCTTTGAAGAAAACCAACGCACCTTTACCGGCATGAGTGTGCCGGCCATGGTGGTTTCATTAGAGGCTTTGGGAGTGGATGCCCTGGGTGTAAACTGCTCCTTGGGACCATTGGAAATGGCTCCGGTGGTGCAGGAAGTTTGCGCCTGGGCAACGGTACCGGTGGTGGTAAAGCCCAATGCGGGAATGCCCAACCCGGAGACGGGGGAATATGGGGTAAATCCGGAAACTTTTGTGGAGGCCATGATGCAATTAGAGCCCCTTGGTATCAAGATGATGGGGGGATGCTGTGGAACCACGCCGGAATTCATTCGTCTACTGAAAGAGAAATGGGGAGAAGGGACAACTGCATATATAGATAGTAGTAGACAAACACCCGGTAACTACAGTGGTGGGCTCAGGAGAGTGACGGCCTTGACTACCGGACTGAATGTGCTCCCCTTGGATCAACCTCGAATCATTGGAGAACGAATCAATCCCACCGGGAAGAAACGATTCAAGCAGGCATTAATCGAAGAAGATTTCGAATACATACTGCAGCAGGCCATTCAGCAGAAGGAGCAGGGGGCCCATATCCTAGATGTGAATGTGGGACTACCGGAAATTCATGAGCCTTCTATGATGGCCCGGGTGGTGAAGGACCTGCAGAAGGTGGTAGACCTTCCTTTACAAATTGACTCGGCAGATCCGGAAGCCTTGGAAGCCGGTCTTCGAGTATATAACGGAAAGCCCATTGTGAATTCTGTTAACGGGGAAGAAAAGTCTCTTTGCACCGTACTGCCACTGGTCAAAAAATATGGCGCAGCGGTGGTGGGCCTTACTTTGGATGAGGAGGGCATTCCCAAGACCTCCGATAAAAGGGTGGAAATTGCCCGGCGGATTCTGGAACGTGCGCTCTCCCTGGGGATTCCCAAGGAGGATGTATATATTGATTGCTTAACCTTGACCGCTTCTTCGGAACAATCGGCGGTGTGGGACACATTGACAGCGGTAAAGAGGGTGAAGGAGGAGCTGGGGCTCAAGACGGTATTGGGAGTATCCAATATTTCCTTTGGCCTTCCCAACCGGGAGTTGGTGAACCGAACCTTTTTGACCCTGGCATTGGGGATGGGGTTGGATTTGCCCATTATCAATCCGGGGGATGGCGAGATGGTGGGGGCATTTCGTGCCACTAATCTACTGGCCAACGTGGATGCTGATGGGCGGGAATATATTCAAGCCTATCAGGACGTCATGGGAAAGCCCAGGCCGCAGGAAAACCTACGGGAGATGACATTGGACCGAGCCATTCAACAGGGGTTGAAGGAAGAGGGGATGGAACTGACCCGACGACTATTAGAGCAAGAAGACCCCATGGATATCGTGAAAAATCGACTGGTACCGGCACTGGACAAAGTGGGATTGGAGTTTGAAACGGGAGAAATATTCCTTCCCCAGTTGCTGCTTTCTGCCGGTGTGGCCCAAGGCGCTTTCGAAGTCATCAAGGCCCATATGGAGAAGTTGGAAACCCAACGAGAAGCTCGAGGGACTATTGTCATGGCTACTGTAAAAGGAGATATTCACGATATCGGGAAAAATATTGTGAAGGTGCTTTTGGAAAATTATGATTACCATGTGATAGATCTTGGCAAAGATGTTTTGTCGGAAAAAATTCTGGAGGCGGTTTGGGATTTCGGGGCTACTTTAGTGGGGCTGTCCGCACTGATGACCACCACTCTTAAGTCTATGGAGAAGACCATTACCCAGATTCACCAGAAATTTCCGGAATGCAAAGTAATGGTGGGTGGAGCGGTTCTTACATCCGAATATGCCAAGAAGCTGGGAGCGGACTATTATGGCGGGGATGCGAAAAAGGCGGTGGATATTGCCAACCAACATTTTCGCGTGGTATAATTTGGTTTGATACACTGGGAGAAGGAGAAATTGCCTTGAGAATTGGGAGAAAGAAAACAGAAAAACAGCAAGTAAAATCAGGTTCCAAGAAGAAGGAAACCAAGATTCCAAAGAAATTCAATTTTCTTCGAACATTTCTCATGTTCTTAATGGCGTTTACACTGATTCTTACCAGCGGATTTTATTTGGTGAACAGCGCCGGAGAGATTGCCTTATTTGGAGATGAAAATCCGGAGTTGGCCTTGGAATTGGATACCCTGGTAGATCCGGACAGTCCTTTTTATGACGCCTTTACCACAGCCAATCGGGTCAATGTATTGTGTTTGGGGGTCAATCAAAACATGGCGGATACCATTATGCTGGTAAGTTTTGATATGGTCTTTAAGCATGCGGATATTATTTCCATACCCCGGGACACCTACTATT
>CALFUG010000399.1 GCA_937928455.1 uncultured Clostridia bacterium | reverse complement strand
GCACCCAAGGTTCTGGTGACGCCAACCCCATAGCATCCCATGACGATATAGTGGTCCTGTTGCTTTTCATCTTTATAGGTGGCTCCCATGGACTCGGAATATTTGGTTCCCAACTTAAAAATTTGCCCCACTTCAATCCCCCTGGCAAATTCTACCGGGCTTCCACACTCCGGGCAAGGGTCTCCCGGTTGAATCTTCTTAATATCTACAACGATATCCCCTTCATAGTCTCTTCCGTAATTTACGTTTAAGACATGGGTATCCCTTTTGCACGCACCAGCACAAAGATTTCGAGATCCCACCAATTCGCTATCCACAATCATAACGCAGTCGTGTAAACAGGTGGGCCCTGTGAATCCTCCCACGGATCCTGTGGCTTCCCCCATTTTTGTTTCATCGGCAAACTCCAAAGCATGCTCCGGAAGACCCAAGGCATTTACCAGCTTGATAAAGTTTAGTTCACGGTCTCCTCGAAGGAAGGCAGCCACATACCCATCTTCCTTCCCTTCCGGATTGTACTTCACAAAAAGAAGAGCTTTGATGGTTTTGGTCTTGGGAAGATTCAAGAAATCGGCCACTTCTTCAATGGTTTTCTTATCCGGCGTAAGTACTTCTTCCATGGGAAGCATGGCCGACTCTGAAACCGGTTGGTCCACACAAGATGCTCTCTCTGTGGTAGCGGCCATATTGCAACTGGTACAATATGCAATCTCTGACTCGCCTACTTCAGACAGGGCGGTAAACTCATGAGAGTTGGACCCCCCAATCGCACCAGTATCGGCTTCCACGGGTCGAAAGTTCAGCCCACACCGAGTGAAAATCCGAGTGTATGCATCGTACATGTCTTCATAGCTCTTATCCAACCCCTGTTGATCCTTATCAAAGGAGTAACTATCTTTCATAATAAATTCACGGCTTCTCATCAGTCCAAAACGAGGCCTTGCTTCATCTCTATATTTGGTTTGAATTTGGTATAGATTAATGGGTAGTTGCCGATGAGACGAGATATCATTTCTCACGATGTCCGTAAATATTTCTTCATGGGTAGGCCCCAAACAAAAGTCTCTTCCATTTCGATCTTTCAGACGCCAAAGCTCCGGCCCATAGGCATTCCATCTGCCGGACTCCATCCAAAGCTCTGCCGGTTGTACCGCAGACATATGAATTTCCTGACCTCCCTTAGCGTTCATCTCCTGCCGTATAATTTCTTCGATTTTTCGAATGGATTTCCATCCCATTGGCATAAATCCATAGACGCCGCTCACCAGCTTTCGAATCATACCCGTTCGAAGTAACAAGATATGACTGGGCACCTCAGCTTCCGCCGGCACTTCTCGAAGTGTATGTAGATGCATTTGTGATAGTCTCATTCCCACTCTCCTTTAGTCGTTATTGTTTTTCTTTTGAAGGAGTACACTGGCTTGACAACCAATACCCTCTTCTCGACCAACCAACCCCAACCCTTCCATGGTGGTGGCCTTTATATTTATTTGACTGCTCCTTATCTTCAAGGCAGAAGTTAAACTCCTTTTCATATCCGGCACATATGGCGCTATTTTAGGTCGCTCACATAATAAGGTCAAATCCACATTTACCGGCACCATTTCCTCATCTTGCATCAATGCCATCACTTTATCCAATAGAATCATACTGGAAATATCTTTGAATTCCGCATCGGTGTCCGGAAAATGCTTTCCGATATCCCCTAGCCCCATAGCTCCCAGCAAAGCATCCATCAATGCATGAACCAGTACATCCGCATCGGAATGTCCTTGTAAGCCTTTGGTATGATCAATCGTTACACCACCCAAAATCAATGGCCTCCCCTCCACCAATGGATGGAGGTCAAATCCGGTTCCGATCCGATAGTTGGAATCCGGCAAATCATCCCTCGTCGTAATCTTTCGATTGCCATAATCCCCTTCCACCCATGCGATAGGTACTCCCATCCGTTCCACCAAACCACTGTCATCCGTCCCATAATAGTCCTGTTCGAAAGCTTTTTCATAGGCCTCTAATAAGGTCTCTATATGGAATCCCTGAGGTGTTTGCACCGCTTTTAAATCACTACGGTTTAATGTTTCTTTCGTACTTCGAATGGTATCCTTGGGTGTGACAACCGGCACCACTGCAGGCTTCTCCTCTAGGGCATCCATCACTCGTACAATCACTTCCTTTGATACAAAGGGACGGGCCCCATCATGAACCATTACCCAGTCTGTATCCGGCGGCAAGGATCGAAGCCCATTGTACACGGAATCCTGCCGCAGCGTTCCACCCAAGACCAATATCGTGTCTTCCGGCAAATAGGCGAGAATTTCCGGGTCATATTCCTCGTTCACTACAATACAAACATGATCCACGAAATCGCATTCCCAAAAAGCCAATGCTGCATGGACCACCATGGGTTTCCCTTGTATATGAATGTATTGTTTTCGAATACCGCCGCCCATGCGTGAACCAGCACCGGCGGCGGCAATGACAACACTAACTTTATTATTTTTATACATCTCTATCAAGATCCCTTAAGCCTAGCAAAAATCATCCTTCCAGCAGACGTCTGCAAAACACTGGTTACCATCACGTCCGTAGTGGACCCAATCTTTCGATCTCCATCCTCTACTACGATCATGGTACCATCATCCAAGTACGCCACTGCTTGACCTTGCTCCTTGCCTTCTTTTACCAGGAAAACGGTCATACCCTCTCCCGGCAAAACCACTGGTTTTAATGTGTTGGCCAGCTCATTGATATTTAGGACTCCTACACCTTTAATACCCGCGACTTTATTTAAGTTGAAATCGTTGGTCACCACTTTTCCATTCATCATCTGGGCAAGCTTTAGCAGCTTGATATCCACCTCGGGAATTTCTTCCAATGCTTTTTCCGAACCCGTGTTATAAATTTCAATTCCGTGCTCCGACTGAATTCGGTTTAATACATCCAATCCCCTACGGCCCCGATTCCGCTTCAAACCATCCGAAGAATCGGCAATGTGTTGAAGCTCGCCAATGACAAACTCGGGAATTACAATGGGCCCTTCCAAAAATCCCGTTCGCATGATATCCGCAATCCTTCCGTCAATAATAACGGAGGTGTCCAGGATTTTCGGCACTTGATCCGATGACTTTCCCTTTCCTTTTACCCCTTCTCTTTTACTACCACCAGAAGACATTAGGGTAGGTAAATCCGGCCCCAATCTGGTGGCCACCACCACTCCTATAAAAGCCATAACCAAGTAGGTAAAAATGGTCAGTATGGTTCCCAGATAAAACACTTGAATGTCTTTAAAAATGTCGCTGATAAGAAAAGCTACCACCAATCCGGTGATAAGTCCAAAAGTACCAACCAGTATCTCGTTAGGTGCTACACCCTGAAGATCTCTCTCAATGTTGGTTGCCACCTTCTTGCTCTGTTTGCGTATAGTAGGTGTCAGACGAAAGAAAAATATTGAAAAAATAATTGCAAAAACCACAGCCGCACCAATTTGCTGGCCTTCTGTGAATCTCATCTCTTCCGGTATATCTGCAAATCCCAGCAGATATCGACTCAGAAGAAATGCCCCATACCCCACGACGGCACCTACAACAGCAAACATGAATCGTATTAATTTTCTTATCATATAAGTTTACTTATTTCCCTCCTTTCTTATTCGATTTGCGGCGCCTGCAAGAAGCTCAACAGCCGAATATTTAAATGGCATCGTTGATAATCTTCATTGCCTTGGCTACATCGATATTCTGTGCCAAAACCATTTCGCTGGCCAAAATTTGCTTGGCATTGGCTAACATCTTTTTCTCGCCGGTGGATAGTTTTTTTTCTCGATCGGAACGCTCCAAATTACGGACCACTTCGGCCACCTCCAGAACATCGCCGGTTTTTAGCCTTTCCATGTTCTCTCGATACCGGCGGTTCCAATTGGTGGGCATCTCCGTGGGCTCTGACCTTAAAATCTTCAGAACATGTTTGATGACCGGAGGCTCTGCTACCGGCCTCACTCCAATTTCTGTACACGCATCAATGGGGATCATGATTTTCATGTCCCCGCATGGTACGTTCAGTATATAGTATTTCCTCACTTCGCCCAGAATCCTCTTCTCTTCAATCTCACCGATGACTCCGGCACCATGCATGGGATATACAATTTTATCTCCGACCTTGAACATGGCACTAATCCTCCACGATACCGCTAATTACAGTATACTTCCAAAAGCGGTATTATGTCAAGAAATGCGCCTTTGAAGGTCCTTGGCTATAAAGCCCTTTTCCCCTGAAAATAACTTACATTCTGGGCAATTCAAACCAAAAGAGAGCCCCCTCTCCCAGATGACTTTTTACTCCAAATTCCGCCTTATGAAGTGTTAGGATTTCCTTGACTATGGAAAGTCCCAATCCGGTACCCGAAGTATGTCTCACGTGGTTGGTACTCCCCTTCTGATATCTTTCCCAAATTTGAGTAAGGTCTTCTTTCCGAATCCCCATTCCTCGATCTTCTACCTCGAATCGTACATATTCACCCTTCAGAAATCCCCGCACAAAGACTATTTTATCCTTCCCGCAATACTTAATCGCATTGCTTAGCAGGTTGGAAATCACTTGCTTAATCCGGGCTTGATCCGCCCTAATCCAAAGAGAATCTTCTAGGCTGGTTTCGATGGTATAACCTTCCTCTCTCATGATTTCAGCATATGGCTGTACCACGCGAGATATGGTTTCCGATAAATTGAATTCCGTAATGTCCAGGAGTCCAACTCCGGCCTGAATCTTGGAGAGAGTCAACATATCCGTCACCAAACGATTCAGCCGATCCGCCTCTTCAATAATGACTTGCAGATGCTCCTCCCTTTTATCCCGGTCCTCCCCCGAAATATCTCGAACCAATTCCGCATAGGATTTAACCATGGTCAAGGGTGTACGAATATCATGAGATACGTTGGCAATTAAATCCTTTTGCAGTTGATCGCTTTTGGCCAATTCCTCCGAAGCGTGGGTGAGAGTTTTTGCCAGATTGGTGATTTCACTATAGGTTCCTCCCTCAAAGGTAATCCCATATTCTCCCTGTGCCAGACTAATGGCTTGATCGTTTATTCGTCGGATGGGTCTTGATATTCTTCTGGATAAGTAGATGGAAATAGCAAAAGCCATGGCCAAAGAAATAATGGTAATATATTTCAGTTGCTCCTGCAAAATGGCCACTGTAGAGCTCACCGGATAGAGAGGCGAAAAGATGTACAAGATGGCTTGATTTTCGGAAGCATCTTCTACAAAACCAGCATATGCCAAGGTGTTCATGTCAGATCTTCCTTCGGGAATCAAAGAGCTGATGGATACATTACCACTGGCAAAAAGTTGTTCCTTCATGGCCTCCATTTCGCCAATGTACCCATAACTGGGCCGGCGGCCTTCCTCCGTAATGGGGGAAAAAACAATGGTACCATCTGTGGTCTCAATATGAATATACATATCATTGCTATAGGAAAGATTGCGAATAATATCGATGATATTTTCACTTTTATATTGGGTAGTGATAACCGTGGCTACCCGGTTGGTTTCGTTGATTTTCATATCTTGATAATAATTATTTAAAAAGAAAATTTGTAAACCCCAGAGCACCAATAACAGAGCAGTGGCAAAGGCAACAAAATAGAGCCATACCCGAAAATGGATGCTGCGTACATCGAAGGCTTTTTGTTTTTCTTTATTCTGTCTCAAATTTATATCCCACT
>CALFUG010000398.1 GCA_937928455.1 uncultured Clostridia bacterium | reverse complement strand
TATATCATTGTATACGATATTTGACAAGGTTTATCCTTGAAATTTCAAGTTTTATAAAGCTTTCTTTTGTCTATTTGTATTATTGTATACAAGTTTAGTGTGCTAAACCGCAAATTTGTCACACAAAAAGAGCCCTTTTTCTCCAAGAGCTCTTGAAATCCGGATTCTTACCTCCGAGACAGGTTCCTTTTTACAGCAAATGATTCTCGATTACCTGCACTTGAGGATTAAAATCTTCTATTTGCAAGTAATGTTCCGCCGCATCCAAAAGAGCTTTCATGGGACAAAGGCCAATCAGTTCCGTGCCAATCACCTCTACTCCCGCTTTTTTCGCTTTTTCACGAACCAATTCGGTAACTTGGTGTAATGGGGTTACGGTATAATCCGTCATGTTGATGGAAACCTGCGCCAGGTTTCTTTCTTCTAACATTATGCCGATGGCCTTCACACAAGGAAGACCGCCGGAAGATTCCCGAATTTCTTTGGCGATGGCACTGGCCAATTCCAAGTTATCGGTACTGAGATTGATGTTGTATGCGATGAGGGGCGGACGGGCTCCTACTGCCACTACACCGGCGGTGGGGTGGATTTGTGCACCTCCAAAATCCGGGGTCCATTGGGGATCTTTCACCTTCTCTGCCATACCTTCAAACTGGCCCTTTCGAATGGCTGCCAAATTCTTCCGATGTTCTGCGGTAGCGGATTTCTCATATAGAAATACCGGTACACCGGCTTCTTCATAAATCCGCTTCCCCACACGGCTGGCCAGCTGTATGCAATCTTCCTCTGTGGCATCTTTGATGGGTACAAAAGGCATTACATCTACGGCCCCCATTCTGGGATGTTCTCCTTGGTGTCGGGTTAAGTCAATGGTTTCCGCCGCTTTCTGTACCAGTTTGACGCTGGCCTCCTCCACGCCTTCCGGACTTCCCATGTAGGTAATCACCGTTCGATTGTGGGATGGGTCGCTACTCACATTCAGAAGGGTGCAACCCGGGGTTTCTTGAATCTGCCGGACGCATCCTTGAATAATTTCCTGATTTCTGCCTTCGCTGATATTGGGTATGCTTTCGATAATAGCTGCCATACGTGTTTCTCCCTCCTAATACTTCAGCCCGTTTTTTACTTCTTCATAAATCTCATGGGCCAATGTTTCTGTTTGTTGGT
>CALFUG010000397.1 GCA_937928455.1 uncultured Clostridia bacterium | reverse complement strand
AAACAGGACAACCACAATGTGGACAACTTTCCGCCAAATCCGACACATCTTTTCCGCATTCTTTGCAGGGGATCAAACTCATTCTCTGGAATCCTTTCTTTCTAACATATCAATATATTAACATTCCAATTAATAGATGGGGCCTTGTCTTATTTTACCACATACCCTAGCTCTTCGATGGTTTTTTTCATAGTATCTTCCGAAATCTCGTCTTCAAGAAACCCCACGCGTACCGTCGCTTTTTCCAAGCTGACTTCTACCTGCAAAACACCATTTCGTTCCATTAATCCCTCAGTGATAGCGCTGATACAATGTTTACAACTCATACCTTCTACATTAAAAACTACTTCTTTCATATCCGAACCTCTCTTCCTTTTCTCCATCAATATCTGACTTACAAAGCCGGCAAAAAATCTACCCATCCCGTCGAAATCTCTTTAACCGCAAGGCATTGGTCACAACGGATACAGAGCTCAAGGACATGGCCGCTGCGGCGAACATGGGATTTAATAACGGCCCTCCCATTAGATAGAGCAGCCCTGCGGCAATGGGAATCCCTATTACATTATACCCAAACGCCCAGAACAAGTTCTGCTTAATATTTCTTAATGTCTTTCGACTTAATTGAATGGCTGTGACCACATCCATCAAATCGCCTTTCATAAGCACCACATCGGCAGATTCTACAGCGATATCCGTTCCGGACCCGATGGCAATTCCAATGTCCGCCTGCACCAAGGCCGGCGCATCGTTAATACCATCTCCTACCATGGCCAGGTGTGGATGAACTTTCTGAAGCTTCTTCACCTCCTTGGCCTTGTCCTCGGGCATTACCTGAGATATAATCTCCGATATGCCCGCTTCACTTCCGATGGCTTTCGCCGTTTCTGAATGGTCTCCGGTTATCATCAAAAGCCGGAGCCCCATTCGTTGTAGTGTCTGAACTGCCTCCTTGCTAGACTCTTTCAACCGATCCGCACCAGCGATTACCCCCACCAATTGATTCTCCATCCCCACATAGATGGGTGTTTTTCCTTGCTTTGCGTAGATTTCGCCTTGCGCCGCACCCTCCGTCATGGTAATTCCTGCACCCTCCATCATTCTTTCATTTCCCAGGTATATCATATCATTTCCCAACATGCCGGAAACCCCAGCCCCTGGATGTGCCTGAAATTTTTCAATCCCTTCTAAGGAACTTCCTCGTTTGACCGCTTCTTCTAATACTGCTTCCGCCAAAGGATGTTCTGAACCCACCTCCAGAGAAGCGGCCCATTGCAACACTTGATTCTCAGATGCTCCGGCAAGGGGGTAGATATCCGTGATACTAGGTTTTCCTTCCGTAAGAGTTCCTGTTTTATCAAACACGATGACTTCTGTTTTTTGAAGTTTTTCTAATGCTTCCCCATTTTTAAACAAAACACCGTACTCGGCCGCCTTTCCGGTACCCACCATGATGGCCGTAGGCGTGGCCAAACCCAAGGCACATGGACAGGCGATTACTAACACCGCGATAAAGATAGTCAGACTAAACTCTAAAGATTCTCCCGACAAATACCACAATGTTCCCGATATTATTGCAATACCCAGCACTATGGGTACAAAAATACCCGCTACCACATCTGCCATTCTGGCGATGGGGGCTTTCGATCCCTGAGCTTCCTGTACCAGCTTTATAATCTGCGCTAATGCAGTGTCTTTCCCCACCTTGGTGGCCCGGAACCGAAAAGTTCCATTCTTATTGATAGTGGCACCAAAAACACTGTCCCCCATATTTTTCATAACAGGTATACTTTCCCCTGTTAACATGGATTCATCCACAGAACTGGTGCCAAAAACTACCTCCCCATCTACCGGAACCTTTTCCCCCGGCCGTACTAGAATCTCATCTCCTACCTGGATATCTTCGATTGGTATCTCTCGCACTTCCTCCGCCACATATACGGTAGCTGTCTTCGGGGACAGGCTCATAAGTTTTTTCAATGCTTCCGAAGTTCTTCCTTTGGAACGAGCTTCCAGATACTTTCCCAAAAGAACCAGGGTGATGATCACTCCCGCCGTTTCAAAATAATAGTGGGTTTCATGGCCATGGCCGTTGCCGATGGTGAACAATGTGTACAAACTGTAAACCACAGCTGCCGCTGTGCCCATGGCCACCAGCGAGTCCATATTGGGACTTCTCTGCAATAGGGCTCTCGTTCCCACCCAATAAAACCGATATCCGGCGCCAAGGATTGGCATTGTTAAAAGTAGCTGCAACACACCATAACCAACGGGCTCCGTTCTTGGATCTATAAAGGATGGAATGAAAACCGTATCTTGAAAAAGCATGGGCATCATCGCAATATAGAGTAAAGGTACTGCGAATAATGCAGAGACCAAAAATTTTCTCCATAATACTCGAACTTCTTTATCTTTTTTCTGCTGGTCTTCATCTACGGAAGCATCTTCTCGAAATAACTTAGCACCATACCCCAGTTTCTCAATGCGGGCTATAATATCCTCCGAATCCGTTATTTTCTCATCAAAATCAACACTGGCTACTTCCGTGGCCAGATTTACCGTTGCTTCCGCCACTCCCTCCATTTGAGATACCACTCGCTGAATTCTACTGGAACAAGCGGCACAAGTCATTCCTTCTATTTCAAATTTTTCTTTTTTCATATTTTCTCCCAATGGT
>CALFUG010000396.1 GCA_937928455.1 uncultured Clostridia bacterium | reverse complement strand
GACGGCGGAAAGTGTAGAAGAACAAACGACTTTAAAAGAATTTTTAGCCAAAACCCGAAAAGAATCTTTTCGGGTAGAGGAGGCTCGGGTGGGGGAGAAACTGGAGCAGCCCATCAAAGATGTTCCTGTTTCTATGGAGGATTTGTCAGTAATTGATATTCTGTTTTCCACCTATATTTTGGCAAAAGATGAAGAAAATCTATATTTAGTAGATCAACATGCGGCCCATGAAAGAGTGTTTTATGAAGCCCTTACTGCCAATTATGGGAAGGAAGAAATGGTAACCCAGTCACTGATTACACCAATAGTGTTGGATCGCCCCAGAATCATTTCACATCTAACAATGGAGATTAAAGAAGAATTACATCGTTTAGGATTCGATGCGGAAGAATTCGGGAATAGCAGTTTTATTATAAAAACACTACCTGCTTTTATTTCATTAGAACAAGGGGAGACCTTCCTAAGAGAATATTTGGATACCGTTACACCAAACTCAAACTACAAGGATGAAAATTCCAGGCGTATCTTGATGACAAAAGCCTGCAAGAGTGCAGTAAAAGCGCAAGATCGACTTTCGAAAGAGGAAGCAAGGGCATTAATAAAAGATCTGTCAAGATGTGAGAATCCATATAATTGCCCCCATGGAAGGCCTGTTTTCATAAAGCTTTCTCTTTATGAAATTCAGAGGATGTTTAAGCGTGTGTAGGAGTCGGGATGAAATCAAAGGAAATTATGGTCTTGTTTGGGCCGACAGCAGTTGGGAAAACAGAGATATCTCTAGGGGTGGCAAAGTCACTGGGGGGAGAAATACTATCTGCGGATTCGATGCAAATATATCAGTGGATGGACATTGGCTCTGCTAAGCCCACACCGGAAGAACAGTTGGTAGTTCCGCATCACTTGGTGGATGAAATAGATCCCAGGTATCCATTTTCTGTGGCAGATTACCAGAAAAAAGCCAAGGAAGCCATTGAGAATATGTTCTCCCGGGGTAAGCTACCTATTGTTTCGGGCGGAACCGGTCTATATATTAATTCATTGATTTACGATATGGATTTTGGGAAAAATCAGGGAGATTCCGATTTTCGTAAAAAGATGGAAAAGTTCGCTTTGGAAAAGGGAAACGAAGAGCTACACGGTCTGCTCATGGCAAAAGACCCAAAGGCCGGGCGGCAAATACACCCTAACAATGTGAAAAAAGTGATTCGAGCATTGGAGAGATGGGAAACAGAGGGAGAAATTAAACCCTTTCGCGACAATTTGCGACCCACCAAGGATTACAAGGTATTGATGATAGGACTAAAGCGGAATAGAGACCAACTTTATCACCGAATCGAAAAGAGAGTCGATGGATTTATTCAAGCGGGGCTGGTGGAAGAAGTGGAAAAGCTATTGGGTAGGGGACTCTCTCCGAAGGATATTTCTATGAAAGGAATTGGTTATAAAGAAATCATTCCTTTTTTAGAAGGAAAAGTATCTTTGGAAGAAGCCAGGGAAGAAATCAAAAAAAATACCAGGAATTTGGCCAAGAGACAGATGACATGGTTTCGAAGCTATTCTGATGTGAAATGGTTTGATTTGTCCGAAATAGACCATCCGGTGGAGGAAATGGTACAATGGTGGAAAAACCGGTAAGAATTCATAATAAAAGCGACAAGCCCGATAATATTGTATTAAAAGAAAACGAAATCTTGGAGCTTTGTGGGGAATTGGAAAACGAAATGCCCAAGGTGCTCCGAGGATATTTTGTGTATTTAAAGAGCAATGTTCTTCCCTTGACCCGATTGGCCTACTTGCGGGATTTGAAATTCTTTTTTCAATATCTGATCCAAGAGACGGATTTGACGCAAGCGATGACAATTTCAGAGATTTCCGTAAAAGACTTGGATCAAATAAAGGCAAAAGATATCAATCTTTTTCTTGATTATATGAGACGATACAAGGTGGAGAAAGAAAAGTCTGTCACTGTGTTTGAAAATGCCAATAAGAGCCTAGCTAGAAAAAAATCCAGTATTTCTGTATTTTTTAAATATTTATACCGGGATGAATTGATTTCAAAGAATATAACAGATGGTTTGGATCCCATCCGAGTGTCAAAACCGGGAGAGCGTGAAATAAAGGCATTGCAGGATGATGAAGTAATGGTTATGTTGGACGTGGTGGCCACGGGACAAGGCCTCACAAAAAAAGAACGAGAGTTTTGGGAGAAAACCAAGTATCGTGATAAGGCTATTTTGTTGTTATTCTTAACTTATGGGCTGAGATTATCTGAATTGCAGCAGTTAAATGTCAGTTCCTTTCACTTCCATCGGGGAGAGTTTAAAATTTATCGCAAAAGAGGGAAAGAATCCATGATGCCTCTGAATCAATCCGTTACTTCTTCCGTTCAAGAGTATATTGCCAAAGAAAGGCCTTCAGACGATTCCTTGGAAGAAATTCATAAGGATGCGTTATTTGTATCACTCCAAGGAAAGCGGATGACAGAGCGCCAAATACGGGAAATGGTCAAGAAGTACACGTCATATGGGTTAAAAACCTCTCACAGAGCCGGATATAGCCCTCATAAGCTACGTGCTACTGCAGCTACCAGCCTCATTGGTAGGGGGAATAGTATTTTTGATGTACAAGCCCTATTGGATCATGAACAAGTCACCACTACCCAGCTTTATGCCGCCCA
>CALFUG010000395.1 GCA_937928455.1 uncultured Clostridia bacterium | reverse complement strand
TCTGGATTTCCTGGTCGATTTCCGAGGCCACTTCCTCCGAATAGTTTTTACGGGTGGAAAAATCTTTTCCCAGAAAAACCTCATCCGATGAACTGTAATTCACCGGCCCCAACTTGTCACTGAACCCGTACTTGGTTACCATATCTCTGGCAATTTCGGTGGCTCGCATAATATCGTTGCTGGCTCCCGTGGAAATATCATCCAAGGTGAGTTTTTCTGCCACACGGCCGCCCAACAGATGAACGATTTGTTCCTTCATATCTGTCTTGGTGCCATAGTACCGATCCTCCCGGGGCAACACCATGGTAAATCCACCGGCTCTCCCTCTGGGAATAATGGTAATCTGATGCACCGGATCGCTATTGGGTAAGCTATGGGCAACGATGGCATGGCCGGCCTCGTGATACGCCGTCAACCGCCGTTCCCCTTCACTGATGACCCGGCTCTTCTTTTCCGGTCCTGCAATTACTTTCGTAATGGCTTCTTCGATTTCATCCATTCGAATCTTAAGTCCGTTCCTTCGTGCCGTAATCAAGGCCGCCTCGTTCAACAGATTCTCGATATCAGCCGGGGTAAATCCCGGAGTCCTTCTGGCCAGTACCACCGGATCTACTTCCGGATCCAAGGGTTTGTTCTTCGCATGAACACGGAATACTTCCTCCCGTCCCTTGATGTCCGGAATTCCGATGACCACCTGGCGGTCAAAACGTCCCGGTCTCAGCAAGGCGGGGTCTAAAATATCGGGACGGTTGGTGGCAGCCAAAATGATAATTCCCACATGCTCGCCGAACCCATCCATTTCCACCAACAGCTGGTTTAATGTTTGTTCCCGCTCGTCATGTCCGCCACCCAGGCCGGCACCACGTTTTCTTCCTACTGCATCAATTTCGTCAATGAATATGATGCAAGGTGCATTCTTTTTTGCTTGCTCAAACAGGTCTCTCACACGAGAGGCTCCCACTCCCACGAACATCTCCACAAAGTCGGAACCGGATATGGAAAAGAAGGGAACCCCCGCTTCTCCAGCGGTGGCTTTGGAAATATAGGTTTTCCCCGTTCCCGGAGGACCCACTAGCAAAATCCCTTTTGGAATTCTGGCTCCTAGTTCCCGATACTTCTTGGGGTGCTTCAGGAAATCCACCACTTCCTCCAGCTCCTGCTTTTCTTCATCCAGCCCTGCCACCTCCGCAAAGGTCACTCGCTTCAGTTCATCGTCCTTGGCAATTCTGGCTTTGGATTTTCCAAATTGCATCACCTTTCCGCCGCTCTGTTGACGCATAATCATCACCCAGAACACCACAATCACTCCAATCAACAGCAAGGTGGGCAACATGGAAACATACCACGGGGTCACCACAGGCTCGTTGGATGAGTATTCCAAAGTGCCCGCCTCAATTTGAGGGAACACATACTTTTCGTTCAATAGTTGTATGTCTACCAGGGAAGAAGCATAAGCATACACCGTATCTCCGTTTTTCAATTCCCCGGTGAGCTTGGTTTCGGTAATGTTCAATTCCTGGACTCTTTCCGCCGCCAAATGGTTGGCAAAGGTGGAAAAGGGAACTTCCTCCATGGTCTGGTCTTGGGGCACACCTCGATAAAACCATGCCATAAATATGACGATGGCAAAGATTAGCAAGTATACCCCTATGTTTTTAGCCATTCTGTTCAATGATCCAATATCCTCCTTCAAATTTTATAAAATATCCTTCGCTTGTGCGGGTTCGAAGAGGCCATCCTGTCGGGAGAGAATCTCCCATAACCTCCTCCAGTATATCTTTCCCCAGCACTGCCAGTACCTGGTCATTGATGGCAATCACCGGCAAGTCCTCTCGCAGCCTCCTGGGTATTTTTTCATCCACATAGTAATCTTGTAGCTTCTTGCGCCCCCCGCCGGACAAAAGCAGATAGTCTCCCGGCTTTCGGCTTCGAAGGCCGGCTCCTTGGGGAAGAGTAATCTTGTCCAATGCTTTCTCCCATTCCCAATCTCTCTCTTCTGTGTTTCCATGCTTTTCATCTTCTCGGAAAAAGCGCATTTCTCCATAGCTCATTTCGCATCCATATCCCCCCGGCAGATGGATTCCAGATCCGGTTCGATTCTGTTTCAAAAGCTCCTCCATGGATGTCAAATGGCGTAATGTATAGTCTTGTTTCATTCCCAATCGATAAAGCATTTTCACATAAATTCTTTTCCGAAGGGAGGGGGCCACTTCCATGAGCAAGTCCCGGCGAAGGGTATCCCATGACTTCATGGCACTTGTAAGGGCAGTCTCTGCTAACTGGTCTAAAAGATCCCGGTCCTCCCGGGAACCATCCGCCAAACGGCATAAAGCCTCTACAATATTGGGGTTATATTCCTTTTCTAATATCGGGAACAGATCCAACCGGATTCGATTTCTCTGATAGATGGGTTGAAAGTTGGTGGCATCCCGGTGCGGCACCTCGCCTTTCTCCTGTAAATACTGCACCAACTCATTCTTTGAAAATCCCAGGAGTGGTCGAATCACCCACAGATTACCGGCTTCCTGTCGCTTATAGTCCATTCCGGCCAAACCGTCCGGTCCGGTTCCCCGAAGAATGCGCATCATCACCGTCTCGGCCTGGTCTTCCCTATGATGGGCCAGGGCCACCTTCACCGGTAAATTTTCACCAAACCGACCTCTATGGTAACGGGCAGCCTCCTGATAGGCTTCGTATCTTGCATCCCGCCCTGCTTCTTCGCTGGTTTGACCCTTTTCTTTCGCCCGGGCAGCACAATCTATCACCTTGGAATAACAGGGGACATCCAGCTTATGACACCACTGTTCCACCTGCTCTTGTTCCCGGTCACACACCCCCGGCCGAAGCCCATGGTTCACATGGACCGCTGCCAGCCTGAGACCCCATTCCTGCCGGATTTGGTGAAACAAATGAAAAAGGCACAAAGAATCAGGACCTCCCGAAAGGCCCACCAAGATTCCGTCGCCTTCATCTACCAGATGGTAATCCCGAAGAATCCCTGCAAATCGGTCCATCATGGCTTTTTCCATGGTTTTATCCATCATTTCAAGAAATTATACCACATTTTTTTGTTTGCAACAACAAAAAAGACCCTGATTCCAGGGTTCTTTCTTGGTCCATTGCCGGAGCATGTGGCTAAAAGACCACACTGCCCGCAATATAATTGGCCGCCGTTTCCAACCCCATTCCCTCAAACACATAAGAGTCGTCCGCTCGGAAGGACACCGTATCCCCCTCATACGATACTTCTTCATATATTCCCGCATCCATGGCTGCCTGATACGCCTGCTCTCCATGGGTTTTTTCCTTGTACTGGGTTTCGCTCAAGGTATACGCATAGGTTCCTTCCTCAAAAACATAGGTGATTACTGCGGAAAAATACTCACTCTCTCCTCTCGCTACTACATTGCCATCCTCAATGGTTACCACCGTTGTGGCATCCTGGGTATTGGTGGTAGGAACATAAGGGTCTTCTTCCTGTTGTCCCCCGCAAGCCACCAAGACAAACATCAATAATAGCGCTACAAATACGACGAAAAGCTTTTTCATTTGGTTCTTCCCTTTCTGCGATACATTCTTTTTCTTTTATTCTGAGTCGGATATGTTAAAAAAGCGTTGCCCGTTCTCCCGGGTCTTCCGGGCCACTTCTTCATAGGAAATCCCTTTGATTTCCGCCACCTTTCGAGCCACATGCTCCACATAGGGAGATTGGTTGGGCTTGCCTCGGTGGGGTACCGGTGTCAAATAAGGAGCATCCGTTTCGATCAACAAATAGTCCAAGGGAACCTCTCTCACCACATCCTGAAGACGACGTGCATTATCAAAGGTTACCGGCCCTGCCACGGATATGGTGGCTCCCAACTTGATATATTGCAGGGCTTGCTCCTTGCTACCACTATAACAATGTAGAAGTACCCGTGCATCCTCCTCTTGGAGATCTCCCGGTCTCTTGGCAAACCCGCTCCTCCTTTGGGAAGAAAAAGCACCTTCTTCCTTCAGGATGCGCATAACATCCTCGTGGGCATCCCGATCATGGATGACGATGGGCATCTGTAATTGGTTGGCCAACTGAATCTGCTGAGAAAACCAATATTGTTGGTCCTCCTTGGGAGACAAGTTTCGATAATAATCCAATCCAATCTCTCCTATGGCCTTAACCTTTGGATGGCGTGCTAACTCCTCCAGTAATAGAAGCTGGTCATGGTCAAAGCCACTGGCTTCATGGGGATGACAGCCCACCACCGCAAAGCACCAGGGAAATCGTTTGGCATGGTCCAGGGCCATGGCCGAAGACGCTAAGTCAAATCCGATGTCCATCACATAGGAAACGGAGGAACTCTGGATGGCCCGGAAGAGGGCCTCCCGCTGCTCCGGATTGTAAGTCTCGTTATTTAAATGGGTGTGAGAATCAAATAACATCATCTTCTCCAATCATCCACTACGTAACCGGATTCCCGTCCTCAGCTACTGTGGTGACAAATTCAAATCGTTCTTTGCCATCTACCAGGTTATCGGCAAACATCAGCATCCCGTTGGATTCCAATCCACGAAGCATTCGGGGCTTCAGGTTGGCCACCACGATTACCTTCTTCCCCACGCAATCCTCCGGAAGATGGGACTGGGCTACTCCAGAAATAATCTGCCGGGTTTCTGTACCCATCTTCACCTGAAACACCAATAATTTATCCGCCTTGGGATGGGCTTCCGCTTGTAAAATGGTGCCCACTCGAAAATCAATTTGGTCAAACACATCGTATTCAATCTCTGGCTTCAAGTCCAACGGAACGTTGGGATTTTTTTCGGCTTCCTTCATGGCCTCCAGGGCTTCCAACTCAGCCTCCACGTCCATTCTGGGGAAAATGGGCTCTCCCCGTTTCACTTCTTCGCCACCCATTCGGTGGAAATGGAAGGCATCATCCCAGACCGGCTCATGATTTTCAATACCCAGCTGTCTGCGGATTTCCATGGTGGTGGAATGCATAAAGGGATAAATCAATACAGAAACAATACGAAGGGCTTCTGCCAGGTGATGCATCACCACATCCAGCCTCCCTCGATTGGCGTCCTCTCTGGCCAGTACCCAAGGTGTATTCTCATCAATATATTTGTTGGCTCTTCGAACCACCTGCCAAATGGATTCCAAGGCCAAGTTAAACTCGAAACGGTCCATATGGTCTTCCACCTTCTCGGCGGCTCCCAAAGTCACTGCCTGTAATTCCAGATCGGAAGTGGTAAATTCCCCTTCCTGGTCCGGTTTCCCCGGCACTTTGTAATCACAGTATTTCCCAATCATGCTAACGGTACGGGACACCAAATTCCCCAGGTCATTGGCCAAGTCATAATTCATCCGCTTAATCATTATTTCACTGGTGAATAAACCATCCTGACCAAAAGTATACTCTCTTAATAGAAAATACTTCAGCGCATCGATGCCATAGCGGTCAATCAGTTTCACCGGGTCCACTACGTTTCCTTTGGATTTGCTCATCTTGCCACCTTCCAGGAGAAGCCATCCATGACCCAGCACTTGTTTGGGCAATGGCAAATCACAGGACATCAACATGGCAGGCCAAATAATGGAATGGAATCGTACGATTTCTTTCCCCACCAAATGAACATCGGCCGGCCAGTATTTCTCAAACAAAGCAGGGTCATCGGGCCAACCTAGCGCGGTGATATAGTTTGAAAGGGCATCCAGCCAAACATAAATTACATGCTTTTCATCAATGGGTACCGGTATGCCCCAGTCAAAAGAAGAACGGCTGATGCATAAATCCTCCAGCCCTTGTTTCACAAAAGCAACCATCTCATTTCTACGAGTATCCGGCATCAGAAAGGCCGGGTTGGTTTCAAATAATTCCAATAGGGCCGGGGCATATTTGGACATGCGGAAAAAGTAGGCTTCCTCTTGGGCCTTTTGAACCGGCCGCCCGCAATCCGGACAGCAGCCCTCTTGAAGCTGGCTTTCCGTCCAGAAGCTTTCACAAGGAGTACAATACATACCCTCGTATTCCCCCTTATAGATATCTCCCTTTTCGTACATTTTCAAGAACATGGCCTGAACTCGCTTAATGTGCCGAGGCTCCGTGGTGCGAATGAAATCATCATAGGAAATTTCCATGGTTTTCCAAAGCTCTTTGATGTTTCCTACAATCTTATCCACATATTCTTGAGGGCTCATTCCCGCTTTGTCTGCAATGGTCTGAATCTTTTGCCCATGCTCATCCGTACCGGTTAAGAAATGAACATCGTAACCGGCAAGTCGTTTGAACCGGGCCATGGCATCCGCCATCACGGTGCAATAGGTATGTCCAATGTGCAGGTTGTCACTGGGGTAGTATATGGGTGTGCTGATATAATAAGTGCCTTTTTTCTCTGTCATAATTATCCTTCCTTTCTGTTCTCCTTCGAATGGGAAAGAGAACGCGCAGGACCCCTTTGATCCCATTTCGCAACGCATAGTATATCACGAAAAACCGGGGGATGGCAACCGAATCACGATGGGTTGTCTTCCTCTTCCTCTGGGTTCATTCCATAAATTTCTCGAATCATAACTTCCGTGTCTCTGGCATTGGCATGCCAAAAGGATAATTCCCCGATAGGACCGGAGTTACCCGGAACCATATAGGTGCTAAAATCCCCTCCATCCATGCCCACAGCCAGTCGGGCCAGTCGAGTGGCAAACTTCACATCAATATCGGAATCCACATTTTGGGAAACCACCTTGGCGGTTTTCACAATGCCATGCTCCAACCCTTGGTCAAAAGCCGCCTTCATGAATTTTTGTTGGGTGCCGATTCTGCCAATGTCCCCCTCTCGATATCCTTGAGAACCCCCACTGCCCTTTCGGAAACGGATATATTGAACCGCCTTTTCTCCATCTAACACCTGATAGCCTTCTTCAATGTCAATATATAAAGGAGGGGTGGCTCTGGGGTCTTCGTAGTGCATGTAGAATTCCACATCGATGGGAACTCCACCAATGGCATCCACCATGGTCTTTATCCCCTCATAATCCACCACCGCATAGTAATGAATAGGCATTCCCAATAACACATCACTAACCGCCGTCGCTAGCCCTACGATGCCTTCGTCACGATGAACCGCATTGATCTTTTGCCCCCCCAAATTTCTCCCTTTTCTGGGATAGTTGGTATCTCTGGGCACGGAAATCAAATCCACCTGTTTATTTTTCAAGTCCATGCTGGCTACCATGATCACATCCGTAAGCCCTTCATTGATACCGACCAACAACACATTCATTCGCTTGGCCTC
>CALFUG010000394.1 GCA_937928455.1 uncultured Clostridia bacterium | reverse complement strand
GCATTTATGAGGCTGCCGAATATCAAAACCACAGAAAATATTGACTAAGCCAGCGTGGGAATCCCATTTGACACTGCAACCACTTATAGAACCGGAGCACGTTTTGGACCGGCGGCTATCCGAGAAATATCTTCTCTAATCAAGCCATATAACGTTCCCCAAAAGGTGAATGTGGTAGAACACTTGTCGGGAGTGGATTATGGCGATGTTCCTATAATACCGGGTTATATAGAAGACACGTATGAGATAATTGAGAGAACATTGACCCCCATAATTGAAGCTGGTGCGATTCCTATTTCCTTGGGAGGAGATCATTCCATAACGTTGGGCGAGCTAAGAGCCTTTGCAAAAGTTCATGGACCTTTAGCTTTGATACATTTTGATGCTCATTCGGATACGATAGATTCATATTTTGGTAAAAAGTACAACCATGGAACAGTATTTAAGAGAGCATTGGAAGAGGGGCTGATTGATACGCACCATTCTATCCAAGTGGGAATGAGGGGAACTTTTTATTCCGAAGAGGATTTAAAAGGGTCAGAAGAATATGGATTAAAAGTTATTGATGGATTTGAAATGCGTGAGCTAGGAATACAGCAGACCTTGGAGCAAATACGTGCTCGTGTGGGCGAAGCAAAGGCCTTTGTGTCATTTGATATTGATTTTGTAGATCCCACATACGCTCCAGGCACTGGAACAATCGAAGTGGGAGGGCCAACAAACTTGGATGTTCTTGATCTTGTGAGAGGACTGCGGGGCAAAAATATCGTAGGTTTTGATCTAGTTGAAGTATTACCGAGTTATGACCCCACACAAATAACGGCATTCTTAGCCAGCAATATAGTCTTCGAGTTCATATCATTAATTGCGCTAGAAAAATCTAAGATTAGAATAAGTGAGGGGAGATAAATTATGAGTGTATTCTTACAGGAAATGACGTGGCAGGATTTCGAAAATAAAAAGAATGATAGTATTATTATTCTTCCCGTTGGCTCCACGGAGCAACATGGGCCAATGCTACCACTCGGTGTGGATGCGATAATAGCTACAGGCTTGGCGCAAAAAGTGGCAGAAAGTGTAGGCGGGATTGTGGCACCTACTCTGAACTATGGATATAAGTCGGCACCTTTATCTGGAGGAGGCCCTCTGTTTCCGGGAACTATAGATTTGAACGGTACCACCTTAATTGATTTGGTAAGGGACATATTAGAGGAATTTATTCTTGATGGGGTTAAGCGGCTGTTTGTACTGAATGGTCACTATGAGAATGAAGCTTTTGTCTTAGAAGCTATAGATTTAGTTTCAAGGAAGTATGACGATGTGACTATTATTGAAAGTAGTTGGTGGGATCAAATTAGTCAAGAAGTGATGGATTATGTGTTTGATGAAGTATCATTCCCTGGATGGGCGTTGGAACATGCAGCAATTGCTGAGACTTCCCTGGTTCAGTATTTCAAACCGGAGTTGGTCCGTTGGGAGAGGTATGTTGAAGATGGGGTTGATGAAGAGTTGACATATCAAATTTATCCGGCACATAAATGCAACGTTCCACCGACGGGGTTATTGTCCACGGCAAAATCCTCCTCTCCAGAAAAGGGCAAACGCATGGTGGAGGATATTGTTGAGAAATACGTGAAAATTTTAAACAACACTATGAAATGATGGTAATAAGAAGAGGTATGTTGTAAGTGGATAAGGAGGTAGAAATGAGTACACAAGAGATGAAATCTATGGAACCCTTTGTGGATTCCGAAAAAGATGGTGCACAGCGGCGACTCGAACAGCTAGGATATAGACAGGAGCTAGACCGAAATCTATCTGTGTTTGGTAATGTGGTAATGGCTTTGTCAAATGTTTCACCAGTTATGGCAGCATTTGTATATGCGTTGGCCGCATTTGCCACAGTAGGTATTGCCACTGCCCCGGCTGCTATTTTACAAGGAATCAACGTTATTTTTATCGGACTGATTATTGCGGAGCTAGGCTCAATGTACCCAGTGTCTGGGGGGCTATACTCCATTATTAATTATGTTCTACCAAAGCCATTAGTATTTATAGCCGTATTCACCTTTATGATTCAAGCATTTATTTATCCACCCTCGATTGCGTTGGGGGTAGCACAGTATTTGCAGATATTGTTTCCTCAATTGCCCCAAGGACCATTTGCTTCAAGTGTAATAGCAGCATTTACATTACTTGTGGCACTACTGATAGGACTTAACAGCATTGTCACAAATAATCGGGTTGCTAAGATTTTTTTGGCGTTGCAGATGACAGTAATTGTGGTGTTTTTATACATTACTTTTGCAAACCCACAGCGCTCATTGGGAGAAATTCTTTTTGAAGCGGAGATGCTTAGTGGCGACGGATCTATTATGACACCGGTTACTTTTGGAGCAGTCCTAATGGGTATAGGCATCTTATGTGCGGCTATTGATGGATACCCAGCCTCGTTGGGATTTTCAGAAGAAACCAAGGGTTCTTGTAGAAATGTGGGGAAGGCGGCATTTATTTCAGCAGCATCTACAGCAATCATCATAGCATTGGTACTGGTGATGTCCATGATTGCAGCCCCCAATTTATATGATTTTCTGAGGAATCCGTCGCCGCTGCTTTATACAGCGGAGGCATATATGGGAGCTACAGGAGCTATGGTTATCAATGTTGGCATTATCATATCTTCTTTTGGCTGTCTAGTGGTTATTATTAACTATATGGCCCGAGTTCTATATACGGGTGCTCGTGATAGGATTTGGCCCGGAAAAATGAATTCCTTGTTAACAAAAGTCTCTGGAAAAACGATGATCCCATGGGCGGCAACTATACTCATTGCTTTAGTAGACTGCGTTTTGGTTTTTGCCTCAGACATTGTTACATTAATTACTTTTGGGGGAATGGCAGCAGCAACAGTTTACTTGCTCATAGCTATCGGTTCGATTAATAGTAGAATCAAGGATAAGATTACCACAAGGCCTTTCAGAATGCCGTTATTCCCGTTGCCATCCATATTGGTAATTGGATTTCTAACTGTAGCTATAGGTTCTCAGACCACTCAGGATTTACTTATAGTAGGGGGCCTGTTGGTGTTGGCGCTGGTATATTACTTTGCATATATACGGCCTAGAGATATTCGCGAGGAGAGAAAAAATGGTGAACAATAAAATTATATTGATTGCTGGTTCGGAAGGAAGTGTCGGCATGCAAGTAGCTGCTCGATTCAAAAGAGAGGGATGGGTGGTTATTGGTTTTGATATCAAGGACGTAAGTCAACATACTAGTATGGTGGATAAATGCTATGTTTGTGACATTAGAGACATGGATCAAGTTACTAAAACAGTCCATGAAGTTGAAGAAAAATTTGGGAATATCCAAGCATTATTTATGGCAGCAGGCATTCATGTAACGGGATCTTTCGAAAGTGCCTCAATGGAGGAATGGAACAATCTACTGAATACTGTGTTAGCTGGTACTGCTAACTTGTGTCAGGCAATTGTTCCTTCCATGGTGACGCGAAAGGAAGGCAAGGTTATTTTACTAAGTCCCGACTACCGTTGGGTTTCGGGAGAACATATATTAGAGGCCACTGCAGCTGGCACTCTTCATGGGTTTGCAAAAAGCCTCGGTGTTGAGATGGCCCCCAACAATGTGTTAGTAAATGCTCTATCTCCCAACATACCCTTTGATTTGGAGCGAATTGCCTCCGTAGTATTCTTTTTGGCAGAAAAAGATCATTACACAACAGCACAGGTAGTATCTATAAATGGTATAGAGGAGGCGGTATAGTATGAAGCGATACGATGAATTGAAGGGGAAGAATGTGTTTATTACCGGTGGAACTCAAGGCATTGGAGAAGCTATGGCGGTTGAGTTCTCAAAACACCAATCGAAAGTGATTATTAATGGGAGAAAGATGAACGATAAGGTAAAAGCGGTTCTTGAGAAAACAGGAGCCTATGCTGCTATCGGTGATATTTCGGATATTTCCATTGCAGAAAAGCTAATCAACCAAGCACAGGATGACCATGGCCCAATTGATGTGCTGATATTAAATGCTGCAGGCATGAGTATGTCGCCCTTCTTAGAAAAAGACTGGAAGGAGTGGTGGAGTCAAATTCAAATCAATTTAACGGGCCATATTAGTTGTGTAAAAGCTGTATTGGAGCAAATGAAACAAAATAATGGTGGAACCATCATAATTATCAGTTCCTTTTTCGGCACTCTTGGGTGGAACAATGCCACAGGATACGGCGCATCAAAATCCGGGCTTTTGACATTAGGACAATACCTTGATAGAGAATATAGGAAGTACAATATTAGGGTGTGTGTCATAGTACCGGGAGTTATAGACACACCGCAACTGAACGTAGATGCCACGGACCTAGGGATATCCTTGGATGAAGTTCGTGAAATGTATGCGGCGGATATCGCGATGAAGAGGATAGCACAGCCATCTGAGATTGCAGACGTGGCCGCATATATGGCGACCGATGATGGCGGGAGAAATTTTGCGGGAAGACATTTGATTGTAAGTGGTGGTGAATATCGTTCAACACCATACTATATTTAGGAGGAGACTCATGAAAAAACTAGAAAACCGAACAGCCGTTGTTACCGGAGGAAGTCGAGGCATTGGAAGAGGGATAGCCCTAGCATTTGCTAAGGAAGGTGCTAACATTGCTTTCTCCTATCATAAAAACGAAGCCGCGGCAATGGAAACGGTTAAGGAGATAGAATCATTTGGCGTCCGCGCACTTGCTATTCAAGCTGATTCTGGAAACGAAGATCAGGTTAAGGAAATGGCAAATAAAGTCAAAGAAACCTTTGGACAGATAAATATACTGGTAAATAATGCCGGAACCATTGGCTTGGAGGTTTCGGTGGTAGATATGTCATCCGAGGAATGGGATAGAGTCATAAATATTGACTTAAGAGGTGTGTTTCTAAGTTCCAAGTATTTCATACCACTCATTGCAAGGGGAGATAGTTGTCCGATAGGGAAGGTAATTAATATTTCTTCGGAGCTTTCCAAGAAGGGTAGAGAGAAGTATGCACACTATGCAGCAGCAAAAGGAGCGATCAACTCATTTACTATGTGTTTGGCTTTGGAACAAGCTCCTGATGTATTGGTAAATATTATTGCGCCAGGGCCCATTGAAACAGACATGATTCTCGCCGACATGGAACCAGAGTGGATTGAAAAGGAAAAAGAAATCCCTCTGAGAAGATTAGGAACGGTTGAGGAAATCGGAGCCACCGCCGTATTGTTGGCATCAGATGATGGTAATTTCTTCTGCGGCCTATTTATACGCCCCAATGGCGGTGCTGTATTCTCCTAGGGACCTTTAGTGATTGAGACAGTGCGACGCATAAGCATCTAATCTCGGCATTCATGATGGGAAGCGGAGTGGAACAGGGTAAGCTAAACTCGGCTTCCCGTTTTATTGGGAGTTGACTATGAAAAAATTTGCGATACTGTTGGTGCTGGTTGCAGGGAGCCTTTGGGGCACAACGGGAATATATATAAGACATTTGAATGCCATGGGTTTTGAAGCCATGGAAATTGTGGCGGTAAAATCGATACTAACCTCCATTCTAGCTTTGCTTTTGTTAATGTTAGTGGATAGAAACTTGCTAAAAATTAGAAAAAATGATGTGTGGATATTTGTTGGAAATGGAACGTTTAGTATCCTTCTTTTTAACTTTTGCTACTTTCAAGCCATTTCCCAAACATCTTTAGCAATTGCCGTGTCATTGTTATATACGTTTCCTACTTTTGTTCTAATTCTGTCCCGTATCATGTTCAAAGAAGAAATAACACGCAAAAAAGTAATAGCCATTGCAAGTGCTTTTTTGGGGTGCATTCTTGTTGCAAGCTCAGGCAATTTTAATGGGACATTATCTTATGTTGGGTTAATGTATGGATTGTGTGCTGGATTCGGCTATGCGCTATATAGCATTTTCTCAAGGTTTGCTATTATTAGAGGATATCATCCTATGACCATTACTCTATATACTTTTGTTTTTGCCACTCTAGGAAGTGTACCGCTTGTACAATATAGCGAAATAAGAAACCTATTCACGATGCAGCCAACAGAAACTATGGGAAACTTTTTATTCTTAGCATTAATAGCTACGCTGATACCTTATATATTATTTACGATGGGCTTATCGTGGATAGAAAATTCTAGAGCAGCAGTAATCGTATCCGTGGAACCAATCGTGGCAACAGTCCTGGGTGTGCTCCTATTTAGAGAGGTCCCCACATTCTCAAATATTGTTGGCATGGTACTTATTATAACGGCAATTATAATTCTCAATACGAAATTTGTTCCGGCATTAAGCAAGTCACATAGCAAACAGTGATTGTGGCTCAGGAATCTAAGTAAGGTGCCAAATATATCTGTATAAGACGACAGTCCACGGGCTGTCGTTTTGTGTTAGCGGTTTCATATAAATCTTGT
>CALFUG010000393.1 GCA_937928455.1 uncultured Clostridia bacterium | reverse complement strand
CTTTCTTGCCCGGTGACGGTGCGGGACGGACGGACCTGGCTTTCGGAAGTGTTTCGGGATAAAATACCAACACCTGACGGGCTGGAGATTCCGGAGGCTTTCCACTTTTCGGGAATGGAGCCGGCGGTTTCCATGAAGGAAGTGTGGTTTCGTTACGGAAAAGAAGAGAAAGACGTGATTCGGGATTTCTCGTTGCAAGTATATCCGGGAGAATTATTTTGCCTGGTGGGAGGCAATGGAACGGGGAAAACCACCGCCCTTCGATTGATGGCGGAGCTGCAGAAACCCTATCGGGGCAAAACCTTTTGCCGGGGAAAGGTGGCACTTCTACCCCAGAATCCACAGGCCTTGTTTGTAAAGGCCACGGTGGGAGAAGACTTGGAAGAGGTGTTTTCGGAACAGGCAAAGGGGGAGAAACCCAATAGGGAAGAAATCCAGGAGCGAATGCAAGAGGTAGCAGAGAATATGGGGCTCTTGCCACTGCTGTCGGTGCATCCTTACGACCTTTCCGGAGGAGAGCAGCAGCGGGCGGCCTTGGCCAAACTGTTATTAACCCGGCCGGACATTCTACTTTTAGATGAGCCCACCAAAGGGTTGGATCGATTTTTCCAGGATCGACTGGCCCATATATTAAAGGAACTGACTGCCCAGGGAATTACCATTATTATCGTGTCTCATGATATCGAATTTTGTGGAAGATACGGAGACCGGTGTGCCATGATTTTTCAAGGCAACATCATCACTACCGGACCGCCCCGCACCTTCTTTTCCGGGAATAGTTTTTACACCACTGCCGCCAACCGAATGTCTCGCCATTTGTTGCAGCGGGCCGTCACCCCGGAAGAAGTGGTTGAATTAGTCCGAGAAAATTTCGGGATAAAAAAACCAGAACGAGTTTCCGTGGAGAGAGACCAAAATAAAGGGCGGAAAGATGGAGCTAAAAGTGGGGTCGGTTCGGGGTCGGTTCTAGAACCGACCCCAAAAGAGGGGTCAGATCCCGTCGAATCCCACCATCCGGGGTCAGACCCCGAACCGACCCCAAAGGTGGTGTCGGATCCGAGGCCCTTGTCCTTCCGGGTGAAGTTGTGGATGGGCTGTTCCTTGGCGCTGATTCCTTTAACCCTCTGGTTGGGCACCTATTGGTTGGATGACCGGAAGTATTATGCCATGAGTTTCTTGCTGGTGGCCTATACCTTGGTTCCTTTTTTCGCCATGTTCGAGGGGCGAAAGCCACAGGCACGGGAAATTATGGTGATAGCCGTACTGATTACGCTGGGAGTACTGGGCCGAGCTGCTTTCTTTATGGTGCCTCAATTCAAGCCGATCCTAGCCTTGGTAATCTTAGCGGGTTTGACACTAGGAAGTCCTGCTGGATTTATGACGGGAGCCATGACCGCTTTTGTATCTAATTTCTTTTTCGGACAAGGCCCTTGGACTCCTTGGCAAATGGCCGCATTAGGGTTGGTGGGCTTTTTGGCGGGACTATTGGCAGAGAAAAAAGTACTGAATGGTAATCGAAGAGGCGTGATTGTATTTGGTGCCTTGGCCAGCTTCCTTTTGTACGGTTTGATAGTGGATTTGTGGACGGTGTTGGCCTTGCATCCGGGAGGCAGCTTGTGGCAGTGGGCCCTGACGGTATATGGGCTGGCCTTGCCTTTTAATCTTCTCAACACCGGAGCCACGGTGATATTTCTTTGGTTCCTTACCAAGCCTATGGTAGAAAAGATTCAACGCATAAAGAAAAAATATGGGTTGGTGTATTCGGGAGCGTAAGTCATATTTGGGAGCATAAAATACTTGTTTTCATTCCACAAGGATGATATATTGAACTCAAGAAAATGGAATCGAGTTTTAAGTTCCGGCCATAGGCCGGCTAAGATGGGAAATGGGTGAAAAGCCCATGCGGTCCCGCCACTGTAAACGGGGAGTGAAGATAAGGCAATTTGCATCCACTGGGAAACCGGGAAGGATATCAACGCCAAGATCCGTGAGCCAGGAGACCTGCTTAAAACCGAAGCAGCCGACGCGGAAATCGGAGAAGCTTGTTTTTTATTGCAAACAGTAAATACGGACTGTGGGGTTTCCCGCAGTTTTTTGCTTTTCATCCGCTCTAAAATGATTGGTGGAGGTACGTGAAAAATGAAACATGAAACATGGAGGAAAGGACTTTCCTTTTTGGTGGTGGTAGCCCTTGTATTGGGGGTACTGGTGGCACCCTTTGCAGAAGAGGTACATGCAGACGGGCCGGATACCATAGAAGGCGCTATCAGCAATGCCATCAACAACTACTATAACGGGACCCAGGAAAAGGTACTGGATGATTGGGAGGAGTTGGCCGCTATCTACTCTTACTTGGAAGGACAGGATTCAAATTCCTATAGCGGGGGCGTGGATA
>CALFUG010000392.1 GCA_937928455.1 uncultured Clostridia bacterium | reverse complement strand
AAGCACCAGATAGGGGAGGGGGCTTTAACGGTGATGGCAGGCCCTTGTTCGGTGGAATCCACATCTCAAATGAATGAAGTGGCAAAGCAAGTGGCTTGGATGGGAGCTCACTTTTTACGGGGAGGGGCCTACAAATCCCGAACTTCTCCTTATCATTTTCAGGGGTTGCGAGAAGAAGGGATACGACTATTGGTAGAAGCCGGGAAACAAGCGGGCATTCCGGTCATTACAGAAGTTCTGGACCCTCATCACCTCTCCCTCTTTCAGGATGTGGATGTCATTCAGATAGGGGCTCGAAATATGCAAAACACAGAGCTTCTAAAGGAACTGGGAAAAGTGGACAAACCGGTGTTGTTGAAGAGAAGCCCGTCCTCCACACTAGAGGAGTTGTTGATGAGTGCCGAATACCTTTTGTCGGAAGGAAATTCTCAAATTATACTGTGTGAACGAGGAATTACTACTTTCGAAAAAGCCACCCGCTATACATTGGATCTTTCTGCGGTGGCCTATTTAAAAGCCAAAACCCATTTGCCGGTTATGGTAGACCCCAGCCACGGTACGGGAGATCGGGAATTGGTTTCATCCATGGCATTGGCTGCGGTGGCTGCGGGAGCAGATGGCCTCATGATCGAAGTTCATCCCCGCCCGGAGGAGGCTTTCTGCGATGGATTCCAATCCATCACACCGGAGGCCTTTCGAAAATTAATGGAAAAAGTGAATCGTGTGCGAGAAGCTTTGGAGGATCGAGAAGATGAATGATTGGAAAATGGAACCGGGATTGAGATATGGGTTGGGAACGGAAGTGGAAAGGCTTCTGAAAGAAAACCTTCCCACTCGAATTGGTATTATTACCGATAAAACGGTAGGCGCCTTGTATTTATCCGAGGTGGTGCAGGTTTTAGAGAGTCAGGGTTTTTCTACCTGGTCTTATGAATTGATACCGGGAGATTCTTCGAAAAATATGGAGGAGCTGCAACATGTTTTGTGTGAAATGGCATCTCATGGGTTGAATCGTCACGATCTTCTGGTGGCCTTGGGGGGAGGTGTGCCGGGAGATTTAACCGGGTTTGCGGCTTCCATATACATGCGGGGCATGAGCTATATTCAAGTTCCCACTACCCTGTTGGCCGCCATTGATTCTTCCATCGGCGGGAAGACGGGGGTGAATTTGGACTGCGGGAAAAATATGGCAGGATCGTTTTGGGACCCCTTGGCTACCTTGGTGGATCCGGAACTGGTGCGAAGGCTTTCCCCCGTCGTGTATCGAGGTGGTTTGGCGTAAGG
>CALFUG010000391.1 GCA_937928455.1 uncultured Clostridia bacterium | reverse complement strand
GATTTGGTTTGGGCTTCGAACGAATTCTCATGTATCTAACGGGAATGGGGAATATCCGAGACGTGATGCCTTTCCCAAGAACCCCAAAATCAGCGGAATTTTAAGGGATAAAGCGGGGTCGGTTCGGGGTCGGGTACCTCTCTTTCAAACCTTTTGTTAGGTACCCGACCCCGAACCGACTCTGAACCGACCCTGAAAAACTATGAAAATAGAGAAGTAGCCTGTATGTAGGCTACTTCTCTATTTTATATTATTACTACTACTGTATGAGTGGAATAGGAGGAGACCTATTCGGTAATTTTTTTCATGGCATCTTCCAGAATATCTAAACCGGCTTCCAATTGAGCATCGGTAATGCAAAGAGGTGCTAAGAAACGGATGACCTGACCGTAAACACCGGCATTTTTTACCACCAAACCCTTTTGTTTACATTCTGCCATAATCTTATTTACCAGTTCCGGATTGGGTTCCTTGGTGCCACGATCCTTTACAAATTCTATGGCCGCCATGGCACCCACGCCGCGGTATTCTCCAATAAAGTCAAACTGGTCATACCATTTCTCAAAACGGCTCATTAATTTTTTGTTCATTTCCATGGCTTTGCCCGCATAGTTGTCTCTTTCAAAAATCTCCAGAACTTTCAACGCGGAAGCGCAGGCTAGCGGATTTCCGCCATACGTACCTCCCAACTCTCCCGGCAAGGTTGCTTCCATAATCTCTTCACGACCTGTTACCGCACTGATGGGTAAACCGGCGGCAATGGATTTGGCACTGGTCATTAAATCTGCGTATACGCCATATTCTGCCCAGTAATCCGTAGCGAACATTTTCCCGGTTCTGCAATAACCCGTCTGGATTTCATCTGCAATTAATAAGATGTTGTGCTTTGTGCATAGCTCTCGAAGAGCGATGACAAATTCTTTGGGGGCTACCACAAACCCACCTTCGCCCTGGATGGGCTCAAGAATAATGGCGGCAACGGTATCCGGGAGAAGGTAGTCGTTAAACATATCTGTGATTTGATCTAAATAATATTGGGAAACCTTGTCGCCAGTTACTCCTTCCGGTGCTCGGTATGTATATGGATAGGGGACTCGATAAACACCGGGATTTAAGGGTTCAAATCCTTGCTTATAAGGTTTCACGGAGCTGGTCAACGTCATGGCCATGTAGGTACGCCCATGGAAAGCTCCGGTAAAAGCGATGACATTAGGTTTCTTTGTGTAACGACGAGCGATTTTAACTACATTATCGATTGCTTCAGACCCACTATTGAAAAAGGCGGTGCGTTTTTTAAAATCTCCTGGAGTAATGGTATTCAATTTTTCGGCCAGATCCACATACTCTTTATAATGGAATGTGTTTATTTGGGGATGAAAATATCTTTCGGCTTGTTTTTGGACGGCTTCAATCACTTCCGGATTGCTATGACCGATATTGAGAACCCCGATACCCGCTACGAAATCTAAAAAAATGTTTCCGTCCAAATCTTGGACCATGGCACCTTCTGCCCGATCAATGACACAAGGTGTGGCACAAGCAATAGAGGATGGAATTTCCGTGCCACGTTTTTCGATAACCAACTTCGACTTGGGGCCCGGAAGTTCTGTAATAATTTTTGGTAGTGAATCTTTTAGCATTTTTTTTACCTCCTGAATCGAAAATAATAAATTCTATGAATGTTACATTGCAATTATCATGCCATCTACTCGCATAAATTTATGGGGAGATCAATTCGGCAATTTCCGAGATTATGAATTATACGACTTAAATCAACCGTACAGAGGATTGACTGGAAACAGATAAATACGCTGGAATTTAGGGGGCTATATTGTGCCCAGTTCTCATCGATGGTATAATTCTCCCAGAGCTACTTGTTATAGCGAGGACAAAGGAGAAAGCACTGTGAGTATAAAAAATGGAAGAAAACCGTTTTTTTTTGGTACATATGATTTAGCAAGCCGCATTTTAAAATGGGACAATCAGCCAAAGGGAGTAGAGGACCTCAATCCAGGATTATTGGAAGCCGAGAAAGTCTTGAACACTATGGATGTAGAAGATATTACGGGAGCCGAGATTATTAATTTAGAAGGCGAGGAACATCTGCTTGTGATCAACGCTAGAGATGGGGAGAACTTGTTGGATGTTTTCTTTGTACCCATAGAGTTAATAGATCCGGCGGTTTCTCATTCCAGCTCCGTGAAAAAGGTGGAGCAGGTATTCTATGATATTCTGGAGAGCATCCACGATGACTTTGTAATCATTAACAAGAATGGAGTGATTGAAAAAGTGCTCCCCA
>CALFUG010000390.1 GCA_937928455.1 uncultured Clostridia bacterium | reverse complement strand
CAATATTGTGACTCCATAGACTAATATTATGTGGGGTCCCTTCAATATTCCATCCCTCTGCAATATTATAATTATACACCTCCACGGGATAGTAAGATTCACTGCAATTTACTGACATAATCCAAGCATATCTTCCTTTCTCAAAAGGACTGTCATACAAATTTTCAGCTGGTATTATACTTTGGTACAATGCATCATAATTTTGAACACTATACTTTTGCTTAAGAGGATTCATATCCCACAACATGAAACAAATTAATAAAACCAACGCAAGTCTATATATGAAGACTATACTTACCTTCCTGTCAATTCGGTTTTCAGCCATTCGTTTGGCCAAAAATGCTCCAGTTACCGCAACAGTAACTGAGGTTAAACTAAGTATTCGACCCGGAACCATAGATGATATAAAAGGGAACAATTTAAGCAGCGAAAAGTTTTGACCAAAGGAAAAAAGAATAGTATAAAAAGAAAGATAAACAGAAAAAGAAGCAATCAGTTGTTGAGGCAAACAAGTCCATTTTCTCCAAAAGTATCTTTTGTATACAATAAATGAAATAATTAAGGTTACTGTGGCTGAAATAGCAAATCGAAAATACTGTACCGGATCTAATGAGGTAAACCAGGATAACACTGCACTATTGGACACTGTTGATTCCTCTAACAAGAATGGTAAGCTCGGATTCTCAAAGTGCGTCACACCAACTACCCACCAAAAGCTGCACAATAACGCGCCCACTCCCATGGCAACTCCCGTTAGTACATAGGAAATCCAGGGTATTTTTTTCGTAAGAACATATGGTAGCCCAACAAGAGCTATACTCAAACAAATCATAAAAGCATGCATTGCATGGCCTAAGATTAATAATCCAGTAAACAGAGAAATCAAAGCGAAGTATTTTCTATCGTAATGAAAAAAGAATGAAAAAACACTAAATAGTAGCCATGGTGTATAAAGAAATATTACACCCTGAGCCAATGCCCCAACCTCCAGTAAAGTGATTATCAAATAGGGTTGAAGCCCGTACAAGACGATAGAAATCAGCCCTGCCCACTTGCCAATAAATTTATGAGAAATAGCCCAAACACCTAGGCTTCCAAAAAACAAAGAAACGAAGCAGTAAATCTTCATAGTGAACATCACATCACCGGTAAAGATTTGTGCTATCGCCATCATCCAATACCCTAGAGGGGCATAGTATTGCGCTATGGTAGAGCCGTTATACCAAAATGGACACCAGGAGGGGAATACGAAGTTCTCCCAACTTTCCGCCAAGTAAACGACTTTCGTCATATGCCCCAAGGCATCCGCTGTTTCATTATAAAACCCATCTTCCATAAACAATAAGTTGGAAAAAGCGGCAAGACTCACCCCACCGGCAATAAGAATGGCCAGCAAAAATTCCGGGATTATATTATCAGCGGGTTTTCCGATTGCTATCGGTCTTTCCTTCTTGCCCATTGGCCGTCTCCATATTAAACGCGCCCACCATCGGTTCTGCCTTTACAAGTATAGGCCTAAAACATTGAAACGTCAATGTTTTGGGCAAAACAAAGCTCCTAATGACAGATATATAAAGGCTGTCTCTTAGGAGCTTTGTCCTCTGTGAATACTTCTATCTAACGACTCAGTTGCTCTTTTCGCTGTACAAAATCCAATAAGTCCAGTTCCATAATATATCGATCGTGGCCTTCTCCATATTCGTGTTGGCGATACTCCACCGCCTTGAATCCCACCTTGTCCTGATATAGCCGGATCGCAGGTGTGTTTTCCACATCCACCGTCAAAGACATTTTCGAGAAATCCTGTTGAATCAAGTCCTCTCCAATAATCTTCAAGAAATAGTAGCCCAGGTCTTTCCCACGATAATCCGGATGAATGGCATAGTCGAACAAATAGGCGCAGTGAAAATCTTCCCAGTCTCTCATCAAAATAGCCAATCCGATGATTTGTTTTTTGTCTCGCTCCTTGAGGAGGTACACATTGCCGTGCCGGATTTGAGGAACCAGTCCCCACTCATCCATCCCCAACTCTCCAAAAATATCCAGTCCAAAACCCACCATACGTTTCAGAAGTTTCAGGTCGAAATCCTGTACCATGTAAACCGTCAAATGATTCACATCCACATCCAGATCTTTTACTACTTTGTGAGGCAATCTTTTAATTTCTTCTAGCATCCAATCACTCCCTTCATAAAAAAATATATTTTTCATTGTAAAGGAGGTTGATATCTATGTCAAATCCACTGTCGATAAAACCAGGCTATCACCAATAAGTCACTCGTCTCAAACTTCTCTTAACAGTCTTCTCATAAGTGACCGCCGGTAGCCCTAATAACAATACAGGACCTGGTTGACATCGCTTATCCAGTCCATATTTCTTTTTGAGCTTTCCGCTGTATTTCACAAAATATCCCGCAGTCCCGATGAAACAAGTCCCCAGTCCCAATGCTTCAGCTGCTAACATTCCATAGGTGGCAGCAATGGAGGCATCCACCGGATCTGAATAAGGAGATGCGACAAAAAGAATGGCCACCGGAGCATGATAAAACAGAGAATCTTTACCCTCCTGCCCGTCTTTCAATAACATGTTCAAGGCGGGACGTATAAAAGTATTCACCGACTCCATAAACTCTTTTCCCCAAAAGATTCGGAGAACCTTTGCCATAAGGGGTGAGAACATCCACTTGCTTTTTCCCATCAAGGTTAAAATTTCTTCTCCGAACTCCGCCACCTTCTCACGGGTGGAAAATACCACCAACTCCACATCGCTTGGAGGTATTCCCATGGGAGCCGTTGTAACGGCAGTGATGATTTGCTCCAATGCATCATTAGGAACCGCCTCTTGAGTATATTTTCGGATGCTTCTTCTTTTTCTCATTAGGTGTAGTAAAGAATTGTATTCTGTTCTCTTCTGGGAATATTCATCCACAACAACATCCGTCGGCGAGAATTCTCTCCCGGATACCTGAATGCAGTCCACTGGACAAACCATCATGCAATGCCCACAGGCAATGCAGCCAAAGCCTCGACTGGGCAGAACAGATAGTCCTTCTTTTTCCATGCGTAGAGGTCCTGCCGAGCAAACTTCTGCACATTGACCGCACTGTGTACACCGGGTAAAATCTACCTGGACAAAACCCGCTTCAGAAGTCCTGGCCGTCTGAATCGTCATTTCATTCTCCTTTCTCATAGCAAGGCAGAAATGAAATCAGCCCATTAGAAAGTCAGTTGTAAAGCAAGTAAGCGTTGTTTCATTTCTTCAATAATTGCATCTTCCTCCGCTTCAGAAGAAGCTTCAAAGGTAACAGAAAACCTTAGAAAAGCTCCGGCATCATCCCAGGGGAC
>CALFUG010000389.1 GCA_937928455.1 uncultured Clostridia bacterium | reverse complement strand
CTTGTATGCGTTATGATTTCTTCCGCCATCAGCACCTCCACTGCCTCTTGATAGCTTTCTCCTTCTACGTCAGAGGGCAGGGCCGCATAAACCGGTGCCGTGGCTAACAAAAGCACCAATAGGGTAACTACCCAACGAATTTGTTTTTTTCTCATCACACACCTCATATCTTTATACGTACACTTATATTGTCTTGTGGTCTTGCTTTCTTCCTGATTATACCTCATTTCAAGGTCTCATTTATTACGAATGAATTAATTTATGAAGTATTATATCACAATTTATGGCGGGGTTTCGAGAGTTGTCCCTATTCCATTGATATGCCTGCCAAATATGAAACTACCTCATATTACCCCTTATGTGTCATAGACATTGAAATTTGAAGGTTTATCAAGGTTTATGCAGATTTTTCACCGGAATAATATGCACTGAATGCAGATTTTTCACAGGAATAATATGCACTCGATGCAGATTTTTCACGGGAATAATGGTTTGTGAATAAATTCTTAAGAAATTTTTGGGAAAAGAGCCATAGGGCAGAACTTTTGATATAATCATAGCATAAGATATATAGGGCGAAAGACTTTCAAAAAAACGGAACAACTTTCTTTCATAGATATCGTCTAAAAAAGAGCGCATCATTGCGGAAATTTTTAACCATAAAATCAGAATTTGTTTCCATATTAAGGGAGGGTTCTTCATGAAAAGAAAATGGATTAGCTATATTACCATCCTGTTGATGGTATTCACTCTGGTGACACCTACTTTCGGGGCTCCGCAGCCGGCCTCTGCAGCCACCCCTACGGATATCCAGGATCATTGGGCATACACTTACATTCTTCGAGGCATCCAACTGGGCTTCATCAACGGATATCCCGACGGAACCTTTTGGCCGGACAATCCGGTAAGCCGGGCTGAATTTGCTAAAATGGTAAATGCCGCGTTGGGAAATAACGGAATGGCTTCCATGACCTTTTCCGATGTGCCATCCTACGAGTGGTTTTACCAGGATGTGAGCAAGGCGGTCTCTGCTACTTATGTAGCCGGCTATGATGACGGCACCTTTCTCCCCAACAAGGCCATCTCTCGTCAGGAAGCGGCGGTAATGATTGCCCGCATCGTGCCTTCCTATGGCTCTACGGCCAACTTATCCGTGTATCCGGACGGATCTCTGGTGGCCGATTGGGCCAATGAGTACGTTAAGAAGGTGGTGGGCAAAGGATATCTTGGGGCATATGACGACGGATTACTCCATCCGGAAGACAGCTTGACCCGCGCCCAAACCGCTAAAATTATATGCAGCATCTTGGACAAGGAAACCATTGTCAAAACTTTTACCACCATCACCGAAGATGAGACGGTAAAAAAGAATACTCTGTATACCAACACCGTAACCGTTTCCAAGGATTTGGATGACGGAGAAGCCACCTTCAGCAATTGTGTAATGCTGGGAGGAATTCTGGTGAATGGCGGAGGTACCAGCACCATCACCCTGGAAAACAGTCGGGTCTCTTATGCCAATATAAAGAAGACCGCATCTTCCGTCCGGGTGTTGGCCAAAGGGTCCACCACCATTCCCCGGACCACCGCCGATGAAACGGCTCTGTTAGAAACCAAGTCTCTGGCGGGAGGTGCCTTTGGCATGGGCTTTGCCTCGGTGGATATAAAGGCGGGAGCCGATATTACGTTTACCGGCTACTTCCCCCAAATCTATGTAATCGGCGCCAGTGGAAAAGCACGGCTGGACGGATGTTCCGTAGATAATTTGACCGTGTCATCCGCAGCGAAAAATTCCGACATTGATCTAGACAGTCGTTCTTTGTTAAAGGTCACCGATGTGAATGCCATTTCTTCTTTCCATGGCACCGGTACCATCCAGCAGATGAATGCCAATGTCAGCGGGATTACCTATGAGACCAAGCCCAACAAGTGGACCCTGGCCGCCGGAATCACTCAGCCCAGCATAGAAGACCCGGATGTAGCCGCCACCTTCGACCCGCTCAACGGAAAGACCAATGTAGCCCTTACGGTGAAACCCACCATCTCCTTTACCACGGAAATCGAAACCTATGGGGGAGATGCCATCACGGCCACTTATTTGAAGAATAACCTGGTGTTCCGGAAAGGATCTTCTTCCGGCACGGATGTGGCTTTTACGGCGGCTTTAAGTAGTAATAAACGGGTCATTACGGTAGATCGGAAGAGCACACGTCTGAACTCCAGTCACACAGTGATCTCGGATGCCGTC
>CALFUG010000388.1 GCA_937928455.1 uncultured Clostridia bacterium | reverse complement strand
CTCCATATTGAAAAGGATCCTCCGATTGGTATGCCAGAAGAAGCTGCTCCATTTGATCTAGCAGAAGAAGAGTGGTCATGGACTCTCTTCCATGCATGCCACCCAGAATCAAGGCGCGATCTTGCCCCTGGCCAATTTTCAACGCAAAAATAGGTGTTCCATCCACAGAGAACCCGATAGTTTCTAACCGAGTTTCCTCTACATATTTTTCATGAAGCGCCGTCATGGCCTGGTTGACACCCTGAGAAAAAGGCATGGTAGAATAAATGGTTTCCGTATCCACCACAGAAGAAATTTCAGCTACCTCTTCCGCATGAGAATAATCTGCCGAGAAATCACTGGCAATCCAAGAGAAACCCCCTAAGGCAAAACCCATCACTACAACAACACCCCATATTATTTTCACGTCTCTTGGCTCCTTTTTTTCAAAATATCATCATTTCATTATACCATAGCGCCTCCGGACTTCGGCATTCTTTTTCCTACATCTTGTAAAGTTCCCATCGACACTCCGAAATGATATATTTTAACTCATACCGTTTCTCTTCTCCTCCGATAATGCTTTGGCATCGATAAACCAGAGAGCGAATTCCCACAATTTTTTGTTCCTCCATCTCTAAAATTTGTCCAATGGCCACTGTCTCCGTTTCGCCCCGGGAATTGGTATACTTGAACTTGTACGGCTCCGGTTGAGCCCCTTTTCGAAAGAATACCAAGGCATCAATGGGCGCTCCGATGATTTTCATCGTCCATACCCTCCCATCATAATATAATTTCCCTCATTCACACCTCCCTCCAGCGGTTTCCGGGCGCCATCCGCAAACCGGCCCCGCATTACCGATCCTTCTCCATACCTTCCCCGGATTTGATCCAAGGCACAGTCCAATCTTTCTTCTTTCTCCCGTACCTTCCCATCCCAAAGGGAAACTTGCCGGCAGAAATTTCTTTGAAAGCCTCCCACCCCGATTCCAATTTGTCGAAGAGGCTGACCTTGCCAGCATTCTCGAAACAGCTGGCACAAAATTTCATAGATTTCTTGGGTGGAATCCGTATAATCCTGCAATTGTCTCTGATGTCGGAAACAGGCAAAGGTATCCGTTTTCAACCAGAGGGAAACAAGAGATCCCCGTACTTCCATGCGGCGAAGCCGCAATCCCACACGCTCTGTCAGGCTCAACATATATGCTCTGGCGTCCTCCTCTGAAACCACATCGTAAGAGATGGTCATACTATTTCCTAGTCCCTTCTGTACCACATCTTGTTGGAGCAACACAGGACTCTCGTCCTGACCATTGGCATACTTCCAAATCATTGTGCCGTAGCTCTTCAGCCATGCTTTCAACCACCGGGAATCACATCTGGCTAAATCCC
>CALFUG010000387.1 GCA_937928455.1 uncultured Clostridia bacterium | reverse complement strand
GAAGTAAAGGAAGTCACCAACCGAATGATGGTGTGGTCCTCATCTTGAGGGGCCCAACGATAAAAGAAAAAATCCTTTTCCAATCGCTCCACAATGGAGTTGGGGAATATGGGAAAGATTTGATTAGTCGGAGAATCCACCAAGAAAGGGTATCCCTTCTCGGCAATTCCTTCTTTCAGTCTTTGGGCCAACTGATTTGTTTTCTTGGCCAGTTCAAAATAAAGATCGTTTTCAAACATGGCTTGGAATTGAAGGCCCAGTAATCTTCCTTTGGCCAACAGGCCTCCCCGCTGCTTTATCATAAATCGAAAATCGGATTTTAGCTCCGGGCGGACAATGATGAGTGCCTCCCCAAAGAGAAATCCGTTCTTGGTTCCTCCGATATAGAAAGCATCGCATAAGTGAGGCAGGTCTTCCAGCTTTAAGTCCGTGTTTTTAGGGGAAGTAAGAGCAGCCCCTAGTCTGGCCCCATCCATGTAGAGCAGCATTTGGTATTGATTCAGCTTTTCTCGAAGAGCAATGAGCTCTTTCTTGGTATAAATAGTACCGATTTCTGTGGAGTTGGATATATATAGTAGTTTTGGCTTCACCATGTGCTCATCTTCGTGTTCTAATATAACCGCATCCATTTGCTCCGGAAGAATCTTTCCGTCGGTGGTGGGCAAATGAATGATCTTGTGCCCAGTGGCCTCGATGGCGCCGGTTTCGTGGACGCATATGTGGCCTGTTTTGGGAGACACCACGGCTTCGTGGGGCCTTAAGAATGCGGAGAGGGCGGTTAGATTGGTCTGGGTTCCACCCACCATAAAGTGAACATCCACTTGGGGACTATTTAAGCGGGTTTTAATCAGCTCCGCCGCCTGATAACAAAAGGTGTCTTCCCCGTACCCGTCGGTATGCGTCTCATTGGAATGAGACAATGCTTCCAGAACCTTTGGATGGGCTCCCGAACTATAATCGCTTCGAAAAAATATCATGATGTCCTCCTGATTATCCATAAATTCCTTCTCATTATATCTTAGCTACGTAAAAAAAACCAGAATATTGGGTGCAAATTGGTTAATTGAAAGGCGACAGGGTATAAAGAAATCGTTACGATAGTGGTTAGGAGGAGTAGAAATGAGCGAAGAAAAAAAGTCCTGGAAATGTACCATATGCGGTGAAGTAATCAAGGGGGCGGAACCTCCTTCCAGTTGCCCCGTGTGCGGTGTAGGGCCCGATAAATTTGAAGAAGGTGAGCCGGAGGTGGTAAGCTATGTGAGCGATAATCCTCACCGATATATTATCGTGGGAGGAGGTCCTGCAGGTACCATGGCGGCTGCGGAAATCCGGAAAAGGACCAAAGCGGGAAGTATTGAAATTATTAGCAGAGAAGATGTCATCGGATACAACCGTCCCATGTTGACCAAAGGAATTATGAAATCCATCAATATGTCCGGGTTTTTTATAAAGGACTATGCTTGGTACGTAGAAAATAAGATTCACACTACTTTGGGAAAGGAAGTGGTGAAGATTCATCCCGAGGCGAAAACTGTGGAATTGGATGATGGCTCCACGAAGCCATACGACAAGTTGATTATTGCCACCGGAGCAGAGTGTTCCGTACCGCCCATGGAAGGTCTTTCGCATGAGGGGGTTTTTACCATTCGTACATTACAGGATGTGGAGAACTTGAAAGAATACCTAAAGACCGGCGTTAAAACCGCTGCTGTTATTGGCGGGGGTGTATTGGGATTAGAATCCGCGTCTGAATTGAATAAAGAAGGAATCCAGGTTACTGTGATCCAACGATCCGAAGTGATTATGGGTAAGCAGTTGGATGAAGCAGGCGCACAATTGCTGGAAGACATTATGAAGTCCAAGGGTGTGAAAATCAGAACCGGTGTGAAAATTAAGGGAGTCCAGGGAGAACGAAAGGCAACGGGAGTGCTTCTGAATGAGGATGAAGTGGTGCCAGCTGAAGTTGTTATTATATCTGCGGGTGTAGTTGAAAACACCGATTTGGCTGAAAAAGCCGGAGCCAAGGTGGAAAAAGGCATTCTGGTGAATGAGCGAATGGAAACAGGGTTGCCGGGCATTTATGCGGCGGGAGACTGCGCTCGATTCGAAGGGAAAAATTATGCCATATGGCCTCAAGCCATGGAAATGGCAAAGGTGGCAGCCAGAAATGCAGTGGGAGAAGATGCAACATACAAGGGGACGATACCCAGTGTTAGCTTTGTGGGATTTGGAACAGCCATATTTTCTATTGGAGATCATGGTAATCAGGCGGGCGTTTCTTATGAGACGAAAGAACATGTAGACCGAGAAAAAGGGGTCTATCAAAAGTTGTATTTCAAAGATGGATTATTCTGCGGTGGCATCCTAATAGGGGACACTTCCCGGGTATCGGAATTGTTATCTGCATACCGGGAAAAAAGACCTATTGCCGACATGGAGCTTGTAGGATAGAATATAAAGAGGATAAGGTTTAGAAGGGGCTTTTCCAATCGAAAGCATTTGATTGGATGGCCCCTTTTTTGAAAGAGGAAAATATGAAATTAGAATTGATTGCCACGGCCACATTTGGTTTGGAAGCCGTAGTGCGAAGAGAAGTGGAGCAGCTGGGGTATTCGGTACTACGGTCCGAGGATGGGAAGATTACCTACATGAGCGATGAAAGAGGGATTGTCAGAAGCAACCTTTGGTTGCGTTCTGCGGATCGAGTCTTGCTTAAAATGGGGGAATTTAACGCCGCTACTTTCGAAGAACTGTTTCAGCAGACCAAGGGAATCCCGTGGGAACAGTGGATTTCTCCGGAGGGAAAATTTACGGTGAATGGCACATCGGTAAAATCAACCCTTCATCATGTGCCCAGTTGCCAGTCTATCGTAAAAAAAGCCATCGCCCAACGGTTATCCGAAAATTATGGAGTGGACCACTTACCGGAAACGGGGGGTGAACACGGTATCAAGGTGACATTGCTGAAGGATAGAGCCACTCTCACCATGGATACCACCGGCCCTGGATTACATAAGAGGGGTTATCGGGTCTCGGATGTGGAAGCACCTATCAAGGAGACTTTGGCAGCCGCCTTAGTACAGCTGAGCTTTTGGAATAAGGATCGCATTTTAGTAGACCCTTGTTGCGGCTCGGGAACCATTGTTATTGAAGCGGCCATGTTGGGTTTGCAAATTCCTCCCGGGTTAAATCGAACCTTTCAAGGAGAGGAATGGGAGGAAATACCCAAGGCGCTATGGAAGGAAGAAAGGAAGAAGGCCTTCGAAGGAATCCTACAACAGGATCTTCAGATACAGGCATTTGATTTGAATCCCAAGGCAGTGGAGGCTGCTTTGCAGAATGCCGAAGAAGCCGGCGTGGATCATGTGATCCAATTTGGCGTTCAGGATGTGAAGAAGCTTACTACGGGAGAGAAACAGGGGATTCTCATTACCAATCCCCCATATGGGGAACGTATCGGAGATAAAAAAAGCATTCAAGCAGTCTATGACGGGCTGCGAAAATTCATGGAAGGCAATCCCACCTGGTCTTTGTTCTTAATCACCAGCGATAGGGATTTGGAGCAGAAGCTGTTGGGCAGGCCTGCCAATCGAAGACGTAAATTGTATAACGGAAGAATCGAAACTACATATTATCAATACCATGGAGAAAAAGAGGTGTCAGTTCGTTGACACCTTTTTTTCAAAGTGGTATAGTTTTTGTGGTAACTTACAGTATTTTTGGGGAAAAGGAGTGATTATTTATGGG
>CALFUG010000386.1 GCA_937928455.1 uncultured Clostridia bacterium | reverse complement strand
GATAGCATCAGCTTCAAGAGGGACAATCTGGCCTTTTCTCCCCCACTCAACTTCGCCACCGGGAGAAAAACCTTATCCCCTTGAAATAGAAAGCGCCCAAGAATGGAACGCATCTGGGTATCGGTGTATAACCGGTAGGATTCCTTCAATTCCTCCAAAACCGTCAGGTTTGGATTCAAATTTTCCTGTTCCTGATCATAATATCCAAAGGATACATTATGACCCATCTTCAAATAGCCTTCATCCGGTTCCAACTGCCCCATGAGGATTTTCAATAGGGTGGTTTTCCCAATTCCATTGGGTCCCACCAAACAAATTCTCTCTCCCCTTTTGATGTCCATATTCACCTGCCGGAACAGCTCCGCTCGATTTTGCCCCCGACCAAAGCTTTTCGAAATGTTTTCCCCCAGAATCACGTCCCTGCCGCTTTGAAACTCCTGTTTGAAGTGTATCTTCACCCGTCCCCCCGTGTTTTCCGGGGATGATAGTACATCAATTTGCGCCAACCTTTTTTCCCGGGAAGCCGCCCTTTTGGCTAGTTTTTCCGTACCCCGTTCCTTGAAGCGACGAATGATGTCTTCCTGGCGGGCAATTTCCTTATGTTGGATTTGCGCCTTTCGCAATGCCTCTTCCCGAAGAAGTCGTTTCCTCTTCGCATAGGCTTCATAGCCACCCTCAAAGATATCCAGCTTCTTTCCCTCTATTTCAAATATCCGGTTGGTTACCTGATCCAGAAAATATCGATCATGGGTCACCACCAGAAGGGTGCCACGATAGGATTTCAGGTACTGTTCCAACCACTTCAGCATGCCGATATCCAGGTGATTGGTAGGTTCGTCCAGGAGCAAAACGTCTGGCTTTTGCAATAAAAGACAGGCTAGAGATAGCCGAGTCTTTTCCCCCCCGGACAAAATGGAAAGCTTTTTTTCATACATAGACTCCGGAAAGGCCATGGTGGATAAAATGCCCTTCACTTCACTTTGGTAGGTATACCCGCCTCGGACTTCGTATTGATGGCGCAATCGTTCCAACTGCTCCATCTCTACCAGCGCCGCTTCTCCCTTTTTCGCAATGACTTCCGCAACTCGCGTCATCTCATTTTCTAATGCATGGAGTTCCGAAAAACTGTCTTCCACTTGGCGAATCACCGTTTTGTCCTGGGAAAAATCCGGCTGCTGCTTGAGAAATCCGATTTTCTTTTCCCCGGACACAAAAATATCTCCGCCATCGGAGGGCACTTCTCCGGAAAGCACACGAAGCAAGGTGGTTTTTCCCGCCCCATTGGCCCCGATCAATCCAATTCGATCCCCTTCCTTAATGTGAAAAGAAATCTCATCCAGAAGGATTTCTGTTCCAAAGGACACTTTAAGGTTTTTTACACTGAAGAGAATCATATCCCATGGGCAGGCCCGGGATGGCATCTAAATCCAGACCGTCCTGCTTTCCTTCCATAAATTTGTAATATGCTGCGCATCCAATCATAGCCGCATTGTCGGTACATAACAAGGGGTGGGGACAATACAGCTGAATTCCTTCTTTTTTGCACCGTTGCTCCAACCATTGTCGCAGTCTTTGATTGGCGGAAACACCTCCCGCCAACACCAGCTTTCCGGTACCCATTTCCAGGGCAGCTTTCACACTTTTTTCCACCAAAACTTCCATAACGGCTTCCTGGAATCCAGCAGCTACACTGGCCACATCCACCTTATGTCCACGTTGAGTTTCTGTGTGGACATAATTCAGAACGCCCGTCTTAATTCCACTAAAGGAAAAATCGTAGGAATCCTTGTCCAAGTAGACTCGCTTAAAGGGGATTTTTTTCGGATCCCCCGCCAAGGCAACTTCTTCCACTTTCGGTCCCCCGGGATAGCCCAAACCCAGAATGCGTGCTACCTTATCATAGGCTTCCCCTACGGCATCGTCTCTGGTTTCTCCCAGTAACACCCATCGGTTATAATCCTCCACCTGAACAATGGCTGTATGGCCACCACTTACAATCAATCCGGTAAAAGGAGGCTCCAAATCCGGATACTGGATGTAATTCGCAGCCACGTGTCCCATCATATGATCCACACCTACCAATGGTTTGTCTAGCGCAAAAGCCAGTGCTTTCGCCGTAGCCACCCCAATCAATAGAGCCCCTACTAACCCGGGGCCGCAGGTCACCGCCACCAGATCCACTTGGGGAAGCTCCACCTTGGCCTCCTCCATGGCCTGTTCCAACACCTGGTTGATGTTCTCCAGGTGATGACGAGAGGCAATCTCCGGTACCACACCGCCATAGGCTTGATGGATGGAAATTTGGGATGATATCACATTGGAAAGCACCTCTCGCCCTTGGGCAACAAGGGCCACCGCCGTTTCATCGCAGCTGGATTCAAATGCCAGTGTAATCCATTTGCCATTCTTCATCTTCCCACTCCTTTTCCATCCGGTTCTGTCTGGTTCCAATCCGGAATCCACCACATAATGATGCCGTCCTCTCTCTCTTCTTCATAGTATCCGGGCCTCTTTCCTTGTGCACGAAAACCCAAAGACTCATACATGGCTCGTGCGGCTCGGTTTCCCTCTCTCACTTCCAGAGTAAATCCAACGCAACCCCCTTCCGTGCCATGCTGCATTAAGGCCCTTACCAATTCTCTCCCCACACCTTTTCGTCGATGTTGTGGGTGAACGGCAATTCGAGTAATATGCCCCTCATCCACAATAATCCATAGGGCGGCATAGCCTACCACTTGTCCATCCAGAAGGGCCTTCACCACCACTCGTTGGTTTTGATCCCCCAGTTCCTGAGATAGAGACTCTCGGGTCCAAGGCCGGAGGAAACACAGTCGCTCCAGTTCTTCCAATTCTTCCAAATCCCCTTCATCGGCTATCAGGATTTTTCTATCCGTCACCACGAACCCCCTCCTTCACCGGCAGATGAGATTCCTTTGGCTCCCGCTCCTTCTTCTTTCGCTCCGCTTCCGCCAAACGGTGGTACTCCGGATGCAACTGATGGTATTCCACTAGCAAGCCCTTTTGATATCGCTCTTTGGCCAACTTTGCCCCGGATGCTGCGGTTTGATACAACAAGTTCTCCGAAGCAAACTGAGATTGCCAGGCATTTTGTTCCATTCGGCCTACCAATTGATCTTTGTAGCGAAGAATGCCATCCCCAAACCACACCATACGAGAATTTTGTTTTTTCTCCACCTGATTCTCCAGAAGGTTCATAAAGGATTCCAAAGAGTAGGGCCCGGCAGGAATCAAGGTTTC
>CALFUG010000385.1 GCA_937928455.1 uncultured Clostridia bacterium | reverse complement strand
TGTTGTACCCGGATTTCTCCACCAGCCAGTTGATACTCCCCTATGAAGAAGGCGGAGTAATATATGCCGGAGCGGAAGGGTATCGAGGGGGTTTTTGTTTTTTCCCGGTTGACAGCACCAAAATGAATTTAATTAACTTTGTTAACCTGGAAGATTATGTTCGAGGCGTGGTTCACTCAGAAATTGGCCAAAGCAGTCCACTGGAAGCCATTAAGGCACAGGCCGTTTGTGCAAGAAGTTATGCGGTGTGTAATCTGAACCGCCACAAAGACGCAGGATATGATATTTGTGCAACCACACATTGTCAGGTGTACAAGGGTTACCGAAATGAATTTCCCTCAACAAATAAAGCTTGTGAAGAAACCGAGGGGCTTATTATTTATTATCAAGGAAATCCCGTTCCAGCCTATTATTCAAAAAACGATGGAGGCCATACTGACAATGTAGAAGATGTTTGGGGCACTAAAATTGGATATCTTCGAGGAATTCGTGATGAGTTTTCACCACTGTATTCCTGGGAAAAAACCTATTCTTTTGATGAATTGGAATCCGTATTAAGGCAGGCCAACTATTCCGTAGGAAACATTAGCAGTATTACCATTACAAATCGAAACAGTTCGGGTACTGTGGCAAAGATTGCCATTTGGGATGAGAGAAAGCAAACCATTCTTTCCGGAAACCAGTTAAGAACAATATTGGGTGCCAACACTATCAAATCCGGCATGTTTTCTTTTAGTCCCATTACGCCGGAATCCCTGGAAGATGCCCTTGACCAAGCGGCAACGCAAATCTTAAATCCCGGCAATGTAACCGTAACCAATCTTACGGCTCAGAGAAATTACAGCAAAACCCTTCAAATTATGGGTGCGGATGGCATTATACGTGATGCAGAGGCGTCGGAATTGGCCATTACGGATGGGAAAAACATGGTAGTACCTGACCGCAATGAGTCGCCTTCTGAAGAAGTTTTTACCCCTATCATTACATTAGGAACCGAATCCCAGCTAAAGTCTCCGGTCACTTTTTACGGCCTGGGATGGGGTCACGGAGTGGGGATGGCCCAGGATAGTATTATTGCCATGGGAAAATTGGGCTATGACTATCCATTTATGCTGCATTACTTTTTTACGGATATTCAAATCGCCCCTTTTGAGCTATAAAGGAGAAGGAAGGACCGCTTATGCATATCGATCAGTTTGATTATCAATTGCCACCGGAGCTTATTGCACAACATCCTTTGGAGCGTAGGGATGCATCGAAATTAATGGTATTAAATCGTCAGAAACAAACCATACAGCATGGCCATTTTTCCGATGTATTACAACTTTTAAAGCCTACCGATTGTCTGGTTATCAACAGTAGCAAGGTCATACCGGCTCGTATTTTCGGGCAAAAAAAAGGCACGGGGACTCCGGTGGAAATCCTGTTGACCAAAAGAATTCAAGGGGACTTATGGGAGACCATGGTAAGGCCGGGTAAAAAACTTCGACCGGGAGATTGGATTGAATTCTCGAACAAACCGTTGCTAGAGGGCGAAATCATGGGGATCGGATTAGACGGTACCCGATTAGTGCGGTTCTTGTACGATGGAATTTTTTCGGAAATTTTGGCAGAAATCGGGAATATGCCTTTACCTCCATATATACATCGTCCCAGCACCAAAGAGGATGAAATAAGATATCAAACGGTTTATTGCCAGGAAGAGGGGTCGGTTGCAGCGCCCACCGCGGGTTTACATTTCACACCGGAACTTTTAGATAAATTGAAGGAAAAAGGGGTTTCTATTGTTTCCATTACATTACACGTGGGAATTGGTACGTTTCGACCTGTAAAGTGCGAAATCATAGAAGAACATAAAATGCATTTTGAGGAGTATACCATATCAGAGTCAGCTGCAAACAGAATTAATGAAACCATTCGAAATGGTGGACGGGTAGTGGCTGTGGGAACGACGGCTACTCGAACTCTAGAAAGCGCTGCGGTTTTTAGAGAGGATTTGGGGAAACATCAGGTGATTCCCGGGACATCCAGTACAGGTATCTTTATTTATCCCGGTTATTGCTATAAAATAGTGGATAGCCTGATTACCAACTTTCATCTTCCCAAATCCACCCTATTAATGTTAGTATCCGCATTTTACGAAAGAGAACAAATTCTGAAAGCGTATCAGGAAGCCATTGACCATGGTTACCGGTTTTTCTCCTATGGAGATGCTATGATGATTTTATAAAAATCTGGAAAGGAATAATATATGCCGGCCATTACCTATCAATTACGGAAAGAAGACAACAGAACCAGGGCTCGGAGAGGTCAGGTAACCACACCCCATGGAACAATACAAACCCCTGTTTTTATGCCAGTAGGAACGGCTGCTACGGTAAAAGCCATGAAGCCGGAAACGCTAAAAGATATGGGGGCTTCCATTATTTTATCAAACACATATCATCTATATCTAAGGCCGGGTCATGACATTATTCAAGAAGCTGGCGGGCTTCATCGATTTATGAACTGGGATCGGGCCATATTAACGGATAGTGGCGGATTTCAGGTGTTTAGCTTGGGCGCGATGCGAAAAATTAGCGAGGAAGGAGTCATCTTTCAATCCCATGTGGATGGTTCAACTCATCTTCTCACTCCAGAGAAGTCTATTGAAATACAAGAAGCATTGGGGTCGGATATCATGATGGCCTTTGATGAGTGTGCGCCCTATCCTGCGGACCGTAAATACGTGAAGGATTCACTGGAGAGAACCACTCGGTGGTTGCAGCGATGTGTAAATAGCCAAAGCAACACGAATGTGCAATCTCTCTTCGGTATCATGCAGGGAGGGATGTATGCGGATTTAAGAAAAGAAAGCGCCATGCAAATATGCGAATTGGATCTTCCCGGGTATGCCATAGGCGGCTTATCTGTAGGGGAACCCAAACCTATCATGTACGAAATCCTTGATTCCTGCACGGAGTTGCTGCCCAAGGAAAAGCCACGTTACTTGATGGGTGTGGGTAGTCCGGATTGTTTGTTGGAAGGGGTGGAACGAGGCATTGATATGTTTGATTGCGTACTACCCACCCGAATCGCACGACATGGTTTGGCCATGACATCAACCGGCAAGGTGAATATTAAGAACAAACAATACCAACGAGATTTCCAACCGTTGGACCTAGAATGCACCTGTGAAACTTGTCAAAAGTATTCCCGGGCTTATCTGAGACACCTATACAAATCCGGGGAAATATTGTCCAGTATTTTGATGACTCAACATAATATTCACTTTTTATTACAGTTGATGAGTGATATTCGCCAAGCGATCGAAGAAGACCGGTTCCTAGAGTATAAAAAAAGCTTTTTAGCGAAGTATGGAGAAGTTTAATGGGTATATGTGTTCACAAAGACTTTTGCGGCGGATGTATCTACCAAGGGATACTTTATGAAGAGCAACTACGAATTAAAAATAATTTGGTAGAAAAGTTGCTGGATCAAAGAGACCTGTACCCGGTAGAGCATTTGGGATTTCAGCCAGCGCCACAGATTTATCGGTATCGAAACAAGATGGAGTATACCTTTGGAGACATGGTCAAAGGGGGCCCCATTACTTTAGGGTTGCACCAAAAAGGCCACTTTATGAATGTGGTAACGGTAGATGAATGCCAATTGGTGGATGAAGATTTTAATGTAATTTTAGATGCGATGCTCACATTTGTAGAAAAAAAAGGCTATAAAAGTTACAACAAAAAAAGCCATCAAGGATTATTACGACATTTGGTTTTAAGAAAAGGGGAGAGAACTGGTGAATTGTTAATTCATTTGGTCACTTCCACTCAAGGTACTTTTGATGACCAGGGATTTCTGGATCTATTATTAAACTTAACCCCTTATTTAAAAAATACGATTATCGGTGTGCTGCATACCTATAATGACAATAAAGCGGATGCCGTAAAATCAGATCGAACGGAGCTTTTATTTGGAAGAGACTATTATAAAGAAAAAATTATGGGTTTGGATTTTCAGGTAGGAGCATTTAGCTTTTTTCAAACCAATGTATGGGCAGCGGAGCGGCTATATCAAGAAGCACTTTCTATTCTTCCGGAGCATACGGATAAGGTGATGGTGGATTTATATTGTGGAACCGGAACCATTAGCCAGGCGTTGGCCACGAAAGCCAGAAAGGTCATTGGCGTTGAAATCGTTGAGGATGCTGTCATCTCAGCCATAGAGAATGCCAAGTTGAATGGACTGGAAAACTGTGAATTTATTCATGGTGATGTGATGAATGTTGTCTCAAACCTTCCAGATCAAGCGGATGTTTTGGTGGTAGATCCTCCGAGAAACGGGATTCATCCAAAAGCTTTGAAGCAAATTATAGATCTTAATGTTCAAGAAATACTATATATTTCTTGTAATCCCAACACCATGACTGAAGACTTGATGGTATTTAAACAAGCAAAGTATGAACTTTTGAAGTGGAAAGCTTACGATAATTTCCCTTTTACCAAGCATATTGAGGCGGTAGCATACCTTACAAAGACAGAATAAAAAAATAATTGTAAATTTTCTGAAAAAGGTGTTGACAAATCAAATTTGGTATTGTAAGATACATATACTCAAAGAAAAGCCAACCGTGAGGAAAGCCAAGTACTTGAGTCACTCCGAAAAGCCCATTGCCAAATGAAACAAATCTATTCGAAAGAAAAAGATGGTTGATGAAGGCAGCAGTACTGTTGGAGATGAGTAGCCAGTAGGTTACGGCAGACCGCACAGGAAGAAGGGTCTATCCGATACAATGGAAGTGATTCGGTGGTAGAACCGGATGGTCGGAATAGGAGTAGTATAGAAAGGGGGACGTACGCCATTGTGGTACACCTCGAGGAAAGGGTAAGCAGATTCTAATTGGAGTCGAATGCTTACCCTTTCCCTTTGCGTAAAAAAGAAGATATCGAGTCACTGAATTATGTTATAATAAGCCCAAAGATGACCGAAAGGAGGAATTTTGAGTGGGACCATTTCGCATGAAGTTTAAAGAAGTTCTCGCTTCGGTTCTACCCATTACTTTTATTGTTTTAATATTAAATTTTACATTAACACCGATGGAAAATATAATATTATTTCGATTTCTTCTGGGAGCATTGGTTATTATTGTGGGTCTTACCGTATTTCTAGTGGGAGTTGACATCAGTTTAAGTCCCATCGGCAATGAAATGGGAGCGACCATTACACGCAAGAACAAATTATGGTTGGTTGTGGCAGCGGGTTTGATTCTAGGTTTCTTGATATCTATTGCGGAGCCTGATTTGCACATTTTGGCAGCCCAGGTGGATTTGGTTTCCGATGGAGTGGTTCATAAACAAGGAGTGATTATCGTGGTATCTATTGGGATTGCTGCCATGGTTGCGTTGGGATTGATTCGTATTTTATATAACATTCCGTTATACATCGTCCTGACCATATTATATGGGGTGGTTCTGGTGATGGGATTCTTTACCACAAAAGAATTTCTGGCCATTTCTTTCGATGCATCGGGAGCTACCACTGGTGCCTTGACGGTGCCATTTATATTGGCGTTGGCAGCAGGTATTTCGAGTTTAAAACGAGACAGTAAAGCGTCCGAAAAAGATAGCTTTGGTTTGGTAGCCATCGCATCAACAGGGGCCATTATTGCAGTAATGGCAATGAGTATTTTGTCTGGTGCAAAACGCGTATCCGGTGAACTGGAAGTGGATTTGATTGCCAGTGGATCCGTGATTGGCCCTTTTTTGCTTCGGCTTCCTATTGTGGCACAGGAAATTTTAATAGCCTTGGCCCCTATTGCTATATTGTTCTTCATTTTTCAACCCATCGCCTTTAAATTACCGGCAAAAACCCTGCGCCGAATCGCTTTTGGACTAGTATTCACCTATATAGGGCTGGTATTGTTCCTGACAGGTGTACAATCGGGATTCATGGTGGTGGGTAGTAACGTGGGGTATATATTAGCCTCACTTGACAATAAAGTATATTTAGTTATAGTAGGATTTATATTGGGGGTTGTCAGTATTTTAGCAGAACCTGCTGTATCTGTTCTCACACATCAAATAGAGGATGTTACAAAGGGATATGTTCCTCGTGTTGTGGTGATGATTACACTGGCCATCGGTGTGGGAATTGCTGTTTCCTTGTCCACCGTTCGAATTATGATACCGGATCTCCAACTTTGGCATTATCTGTTGCCGGGATATATTATTGCCATAGCTTTAATGTACGTCACCCCTAAACT
>CALFUG010000384.1 GCA_937928455.1 uncultured Clostridia bacterium | reverse complement strand
GTCTTGTTTGAGGCATTACGGCAATTAGGGTTTCCAAACATGACCTAATGAAAAGAAAAGCATGTTTAATCTCCCCCGGAATCATGGTATAATTATTGCATGAAACTTGGTTATGAGCAAACAATAGAACAAAGTCAGAAGCTGGTGATGACACCGGATCTCATTCAAGCCATCCGCATACTTCAATACAGCACACAGGAGCTGGAAGAATATGTGCAGGAGGAATTATTATCCAATCCGGTAATGGAGCTGGTTCACGATCGGATGAGCTCCTATCAAGAGCCTTTGGGCTTTCGGGGTGTTTCCTCTTCGGATGGGGAAGACACCTCTGATTTTCCCATGGAGAGATATGCCATGGAGAGAGGTGAAACCTTGACGGAACATTTGTTGTTCCAGTTGGAAACGGCAGACATTCATTCCCATTGCAAGGAGAGAGGCCGATACATTATCGAGGCGTTAGATGAAAATGGATATTTGACCATGTCACCGGAAGAGATTGCCGTGAATCTAGGGACTACGACGGAAAAGGTGATGAAAACCATTGATGTGATTCAGGGCTTTGATCCAGCAGGGGTGTGCGCTCGAGACTTAAGCGAATGCTTGTTAATCCAGTTGGAAGAAATGTTGTGTGAAATCAGCAAAGATGTGAAGGATGAAAAAATCCTGGAGGACTATCGTTTAACAGAGGAATTAATACGTCATCATCTGGAGGCTTTGGCGGAAAATCGGATGGGCCATATATCCCGAGAAATGGATATTCCCGTACATCGTGTTCAAGAAATCGCAGATATTATTCGAACATTGGAACCCAAACCGGGAAGGCAATTTGGTGCAGGACAGGACCATCGATATATTATTCCGGATTTGAAGGTGGAAAAAGTAGACGGCAAATATGTGGTGTTGCTGATTGAATCCAACACGCCGCGGCTTATGGTTGGATCTTATTATGGAAAGCTGCAAAAGGAAGCCGAAAAGGATGATGAGCTATTTCGATACTTAAACAAAAAGCTGAACTCCGCTATATGGTTAATCCGAAGTATTGAGCAAAGAAAGCAGACCATATTTCAAGTGGCTTCCGCTATTGTACGATACCAGCAGGATTTTTTTGATGAAGGGCCTAAGAGGTTAAAGACACTCACTTTGAAGCAAATCGCAGAGGAAGTAGGTGTGCATGAATCCACGGTGAGCCGTTCCATCAACGGAAAATATATGGAGTCTCCCAGAGGGGTATTTGAGTTAAAATACTTTTTCAAGAGCGGAGTAAGTCGTTGCGATGCTTCTCCCGGACAGGAGGATAACATTTCCTCCATGGGAGTAAAAACATTTATTCAGGAAATGGTGAATGGGGAAGATCCAAAGAACCCTCTCAGCGATCAAAGCATGGTCTTAGCTTTGGAGGAGAAGGGCATCCATATTTCCAGGAGAACGGTAGCCAAATATCGAGATGAGATGGGAATTGCATCTTCCTCTCGACGAAGACGATACTAATTTAATATTATATTACATCAAGGGACGCATAGGAGGATAAAAATGAAAACAAAGGTTGGAATCAATGGGTTCGGAAGGATTGGTAGAAATGCATTGAAGGCGGCATTCGCTCGTGAAGATCTAAATTTTGAAATCGTGGCCATCAATGACTTAACCACACCGGAAACACTGGCGCATCTATTAAAGTATGATAGTTGTTTTGGAAAGTTTGAAGGAACGGTGGAGCATACCGAAAACTCCATCGTTGTCAATGGAAATGAAATCAAAGTATATGCCCAGAGAAATCCGGAAGAAATTCCATGGGGTGATTTGGGAGTAACGGTTGTGCTGGAATCCACCGGGTTGTTTACGAAAAAAGCAGATGCCGCGAAACACTTGAGAGATGGTGTAAAAAAAGTGGTCATTTCTGCGCCGGCCACCGATGAGGATATCACCATCGTGATGGGTGTGAATGAAGAAAAGTACGACCCGGAAAAAGACCATATCCTGTCTAATGCATCTTGCACCACCAACTGTCTGGCCCCAGTTGCCAAGGTGATTGATGAAAACTTTGGCATCAAGAGAGGCTTGATGACTACCATTCATTCTTACACCAATGACCAAAAGATTCTGGACTTACCCCATAAAGACTTGAGAAGAGCTCGAGCTGCCGGAATATCTATGATTCCCACTACCACAGGAGCTGCCAAAGCAGTTAGCCTGGTATTGCCTCAATTAAAGGGGAAATTAAATGGGATGGCCATTCGCGTCCCCACACCTGCGGTTTCATTGGTGGATGTGGTATTTGAACTGGAGAAAAATACCACCAAAGAAGAAGTGAATGCGGCCTTGAAGAAAGCCGCGGAAACATCATTAAAGGGAATTATGAACTATACGGAAGAGCCTTTGGTTTCCGTGGATTTCAAAGGAGATCCGGCGTCCTCCACGGTGGATGGGCTTTCCACAATGGTTCTGGAAGACAATCTGGTGAAGGTACTTTCTTGGTATGATAATGAATGGGGCTACTCCAGTCGTGCAATCGATTTAATGGTGTACCTCATCGAAAGAGGAATGTAGGACCGGATCAGGCGAGACCAAGACCAGGAGGATAAGATGAAAAAAACCGTAAGGGATATAGAAGTAACCGGTAAAACCGTTTTAGTACGGTGTGATTTCAATGTGCCTATGAAGGATGGGGTTATCGTGGATGATAGCCGAATTGTTGCTGTTCTACCCACCATAGACTATCTGCTGGACCAGGGGGCAAAAATCATACTAATGTCTCATTTTGGGCGTCCGGAGGGAACTCCAAATATGAAATATACATTGAAGCCGGTGGCGGAGCGATTGACGGAGTTCTTGGGGAAAGAAGTATTCTTTGTGAGCGCGCCCAATGTGGTGGATGAAAAGGTTTTGGAAAAATCCAGAGAGCTGAAAGATAGGGATGTTATGCTGTTGGAAAATCTCCGCTTTCGAAAGCAGGAAGAAGAGAATGATCCCGAATTTGCCGGAGAACTGGCCGGTTTGGCCGAAATATTTGTAAACGATGCTTTTGGTACAGCTCACAGGGCCCATGCATCTACCTATGGAGTGGCTTCCTATTTGCCGGCAGTGGCCGGCTTTCTGATGGAGAAGGAAGTAGAGTTTTTGGGAGATGCCATGAAAAACCCCGAGAAACCTTTCCTGGCCATCATGGGTGGCGCCAAGGTCGAAGATAAAATTCTGGTGATTTCCAAGCTGATGGAAAAGGTGGACACTTTGATTATCGGTGGGGGCATGGCCTTTCCATTTTTGAGAGCCATGGGGTACGAAACCGGCAAATCCTTATTGAACGAAAAGGGCGTAGAGTTGGCCAAAGAACTGCTTTCAAAAGCGGAAGAAAAGCAGGTGAAGATGCTCCTTCCGGTTGATGTGGTCTGTGCCAAGGAATTTTCCAATGATTCCCTTCGGGAAACGTATGCTCGGAATAAAATTCCGGAGGATCAAATGGGATTAGATATTGGCCCGGAAACCGTTGCTTTGTTTGCTGAGGAAATTGAAAAAGCAAAGACCATCTTTTGGAATGGTCCCATGGGGGTATTTGAGATGCCCAATTTTGCAGTAGGGACTCTTCAATTGGCCAGAGCATTGGGTCAATCCAATGGCACCACCATAATTGGCGGAGGAGACTCGGCGGCGGCGGTGGAACAGTTCGGTCTTTCTTCCAAAATGACTCATATTTCAACCGGGGGAGGTGCTTCTCTCAAGTTTTTAGAAGGGACAGAGCTTCCCGGTGTTTCCGCATTGCTGGATAAATAGGACGAAAAGTAAAAATAGATAGGAGCAAAAATGAGGAATTCTTTTGTGGCCGGAAATTGGAAAATGTGTAAGACAGTAGAGGAAGGACTGGCTTTTGCCGAAGAACTAAAACGCCAGTATCGCCCTTCCGATGGAAAATTAGGAATCATGGTTCCCTATGTATTGTTGGGGCCTTTGTGTGAAGCTTTGCGGGGAACCGGCATCATCGTCGGTGCGCAGAATATGCATTTTGAAAAAGAAGGGGCCTTTACGGGAGAAATATCTCCCGCCATGCTCCAATCGTTGGGAGTCCCATATTGCATCATAGGCCATAGTGAACGGCGTCAGTACTTCAACGAGACGGATGAAAGCTGCAACTTAAAGTTGAAAGCCGCCTTTGCCTACGGCATTTCCCCCATCTTTTGTGTAGGAGAAAATTTGGAGCAGCGGGAAAACCAACAAGCTTTTTCTGTGGTAGAGAATCAAGTGAGGGAAGGGCTGAAGGGCCTGACTGCGGAAAAAGTATCGGAAATAACCCTTGCTTATGAACCGGTATGGGCCATTGGTACCGGTCGGAATGCCACCCCGGAACAAGCCAATGAAATGTGTGGTTATATTCGGAAGGTTGTAGCGTCTCTGCACGGAGACCATGTGGCGAGTCAAGTGGTGATTCAGTATGGCGGAAGTGTGAAACCAGAAAATGCAGGTTCCCTCTTGCATATGTCGGAAATTGACGGAGCATTAGTGGGCGGGGCCAGTCTGAAGGTGGACTCTTTATTGGCCATTGCTCGTGCGTAATTCCCGTGGCTATTCGGGGCGAGAAAGGAGTATGGAAATGTCGTTTATTGAAGATGTAGTGGCTCGCGAGGTGCTGGATTCCAGAGGAAATCCCACAGTAGAAGTAGAAGTTTATTTGGAAGACGGAACCATGGGGAAAGCCATTGTCCCTTCCGGTGCTTCCACCGGGGTGCATGAGGCGGTAGAGCTTCGAGACGGGGATAAAAATCGCTACCTGGGGAAGGGAGTTCTGAAGGCGGTAGATAATGTGAATCTCATCATTGCCGATGAAATTATCGGTTATAATGTACTGGACCAAGTGGGATTGGATAAAATATTAATCGATTTGGATGGAACACCCAACAAGGCCAAATTGGGAGCAAATGCCATTTTAGGAGTGTCTCTGGCGGCGGCCAATGCGGCAGCAGAGTATTGTGGGCTCCCTCTTTTTCAGTATATTGGTGGTGTGAACGGCAAACTGCTGCCTACACCCATGATGAATATTTTAAATGGGGGGTCCCATGCAGACAGCAATGTGGATTTCCAAGAGTTTATGATTATGCCGGTGGGTGCGGCCAGCTTTCGGGAAGGTCTCAGAATGGGTGCGGAAATTTTCCATGCACTAAAAAGTGTGCTGAAGGAAAAGGGTTTGACAACGGCAGTGGGGGATGAAGGAGGATTTGCTCCAAATTTACCCAACAATGAAGAAGCATTGCGTGTGATTCTGGAAGCCATAAAGCGAGCGGGATATGAAGGCGGGAAAGATGTGAAAATTGCCCTGGACCCTGCGGCTTCGGAGTTTTACGAGAAGGAATCCGGATTATATCACTTGAAAGGGGAAGGGGTGCAGAAGACTTCCTCCCAGATGGTAGATTTCTATGAAGATTGGATCAATCGCTACCCCATTATTTCCATAGAAGACGGCTTGGCAGAGGATGACTGGTCGGGATGGAAGGAAATGACACAGCGTCTGGGGAATCGTTTGCAAATCGTGGGGGATGACCTGTTTGTCACCAACACAGAAAGATTACGGGAAGGTATCGAAAAGGGTGTGGCCAATTCCATTTTGATTAAGGTCAATCAGATTGGCACATTAACGGAAACCTTGGATGCCATAGAGATGGCCAAGAAAGCAGGATATACGGCGGTGGTTTCTCATCGTAGCGGAGAAACAGAAGACGTCACCATTGCGGAAATCGTGGTAGGGGTGAATGCCGGGCAAATTAAAACAGGAAGCTTATCCCGAACGGATCGGATTGCAAAATATAACCAGCTTCTTCGTTTGGAGGAATTATTGGGAGATTCCGGAGAATATGCCGGAGAGAAGGCCTTTTATAGTCTAAAAGGAGCTCGGAAATAAGAAGGAAAAAGCTTGATTTCGGCGGTTTCTTGTGATAACATAATCGAGTTAATCGTTCAATGGAGGTTTTATAATGAAAATAGCACTTATGGTAACTCTTGCCATCGCCAGTTTGATCTTGATTGCAAGCATTTTGCTTCAATCCGGAAATAGTGCCGGACTGTCCGGCGCCATCGGAGGCGGTGCAGAGCAATTGTTTGGAAAGAAGAAAAGTAAAGGGTATGAAGCGATTTTGGAGAAAGTCACTAAAATAGCCGCCGCTTGCTTTATTCTTATTTCGTTGGCTTTGGTGGCCATCGAATAATGGAAGCTGTCATAAATTGTAAGATAAAATAAACCGACTTGCAAAACATAAAAAGGTGTCAATGGCGCCTTTTTGATGTGTTAAGGGTCGAAGAGGAGGGACTTAATCAATGAGCATGTTACCAATTATTGCCCCCATCTGCGCTGTAATCGCATTGTTGTTTGCCTATGGGCTTTCCGCATGGATTAATAAGGTGGATGAGGGGACCGAGAGAATGAAGGAGATTGCTTCTTTCATTCGGGAAGGAGCCATGGCGTTCCTTAAGAGAGAGTACAAGACCATGGTCATCGTTATCGTGGTATTGTTCTTAATCATTGGATTGGCCGTTGACTGGCTGACCGCAGCCCTGTATGTATGTGGCGCACTGCTATCGGTACTGGCAGGATTCTTTGGAATGAGAGTGGCCACCAAGGGGAATGTACGAACCGCCAACGCAGCCAAAGAGGGTGGAATGAACAAGGCACTAAAAGTCGCCTTCCGCTCAGGAGCCGTTATGGGGCTTTGTGTAACGGGCCTGGGTCTTTTGGGAATTGGAACGGTATTTGTGGTTATGGGCGTGGAGAGCGCTACCGTCATCACCGGATTTGGTTTGGGTGCTTCTTCTATGGCACTCTTCGGTCGTGTGGGCGGCGGAATCTACACGAAAGCAGCGGATGTAGGGGCAGACCTGGTAGGGAAAGTGGAAGCCGGTATTCCGGAAGACGATCCTCGTAACCCGGCTGTTATTGCAGACAATGTGGGGGACAATGTAGGAGACGTAGCCGGTATGGGCTCTGACCTGTTTGAATCCTATGTGGGTTCCTTGATTTCTGCCATTTCCTTAGCAGCCGTTGCGGCAGTTAACTCCGGTGGAGCCTTCGATTCCACCGTGGCAGCCACCTTCCCGTTGGTGCTTTCCGCCATTGGTATCATCGCCTCCATTATCGGTGTGATGATGGTGAGAGGGAATAATAATGCCAACCCGGCATCGGCATTGAATATGGGCACCTATGTATCCGGAATCATCGTTATTATTGCAGCATTGGCCTTGTCCAATGTCATGTTGGGAAGTATGACTTATGCGTATGCCATTATTGCAGGGCTGGTTGTGGGTATTGCCATTGGCAAAGTCACAGAAATATATACATCCGGAGATTACAAATCCGTTAAGAAAATTGCAGAACAATCTCAAACGGGACCGGCTACCACCATCATTTCTGGGTTTGGAGTAGGGATGTTGTCTACGGTTTGGCCCATTGTGTTTATCTGTGTGGGAATTTTTGTTTCCTATTGGTTCGCCGGACTGTATGGAATTGCACTGGCGGCCGTTGGCATGCTTTCCACCACCGGAATGACCGTCGCGGTGGATGCGTATGGTCCTGTATCGGATAATGCGGGTGGCATCGCCGAGATGGCAGAGCTTCCTCATGAAGTTCGAGAGATTACGGATAAGCTGGATGCAGTGGGAAATACCACCGCAGCCATTGGAAAAGGTTTTGCCATCGGAAGTGCTGCCTTAACCGCATTGGCCCTGTTTGCCACATATGCTACGGTAACAGAGCTTACTTCCATTAGCTTGCTGGAGCCCATCGTAATTGTAGGCTTGTTCTTTGGTGCCATGTTGCCCTTCTTGTTCTCGGCTTTGACCATGAATTCGGTAGGCAAAGCTGCCAACCAAATGATTGAAGAGGTTCGTCGTCAATTCCGGGAAGATTCTGGAATTATGGCCGGAACCTCCAAACCGGACTATGCCACTTGTGTGGATATTTCCACCAAGGCGGCACTGAAGGAAATGGTGGCTCCCGGATTGATGGCCATTATCGCCCCCCTGTTCATCGGAATCGTATTGGGGCCGGCAGCGCTGGGTGGAATGTTGGCCGGTGCATTATCTTCCGGTGTATTACTGGCCATTATGATGGCCAACGCCGGTGGTGCCTGGGACAATGCGAAGAAGTACATTGAGAGCGGTAACTATGGTGGAAAAGGTTCGGAATCCCATAAGGCCGCAGTGGTAGGAGATACCGTTGGCGATCCTTTCAAAGACACCTCGGGTCCTTCCATTAATATTCTTATTAAGTTGATGACCATCGTTGCCGTGGTATTTGCACCGGTATTCGTGGCCATTGGCGGACTGATTGCCTAGACCAAGGTTTCGGAACACTTGGACAAGAATATAAAACCTGCCCCCTTCATTGGGAGCAGGTTTTTGGGTGGTTTTGTTGTGGCAAAGCGCTTCTATGAATTGTCGATTGTCTGGTTGCGTCCCGCCTTGTAGCCAGCCAACCCATAAAGAATAGAGGCCATTACCAAGGCGAGAAGAGGGAATGTCCAGTTTTCTGTCCAATCATATACTCGTCCCATGAGCCAAGGCCCAGAGGAAGCCACTAGATAGCCGATGAGAAACACAATGCCAGTTAACTGTCCCGCTTGTTGCGGGCTGCCTGCACGAAGGGTGAGAACACAGAGGAACAGTGTGTAGGCTGCTGCCATAGAAAACCCGAGAAACACAGCGCATATCAGGAATCCGGTCAGTGTTTGGGAAAATACCATTAATAGAGATGCCGTTAGGAAGGTTCCTCCTGCCATCATACAGGGAATTTGTTGGCTTCGAAATCGATGCACTGCGGCGCCGGCCAGCATGGCACCGGGGATGCCGCATATTTGTACCACGGAGGCGACCAGTCCCGCTTCGGTATCTCCATAACCGGATTGCTGAATAATGGTGGGAAGCCAAGACAAGGCGCAGTAGTAAATAAAACCTTGACTGGCCATCAATACGATAATCCATCTGGCCAAAGGGGATTCTTTCAGCAATCGTCCTCCTGAAATGGAAAGAATTTCTGGTGGTGGAATGAAGGGATGGCTCTTTTTAAATTGCACCCCCCAAATGATGAGGCAAACCAA
>CALFUG010000383.1 GCA_937928455.1 uncultured Clostridia bacterium | reverse complement strand
CTCCCAATTTTACGTCAGGAACATGGGTCACGTCTATCATGGTCTGATCCATACAAACATTCCCCACAATGGGCGCATAGGTTTGATTGCAAATGACTCTGCCTCGATTGGAATACACCCGGGAAAGACCATCGGCATATCCCAAGGGCAAGGTAGCAATCAAGCTGGGTTCCTTTGTGATAAAGGTTCTTCCGTATCCAACGGAAAATCCGGCATCCACTTGTTTCAGATGAATGATATTGGCCTTCACCGACATCACCGGTTTCAGATCCAGAATGGAAGTGTCCACTTCCTCCGAAGGTAGACATCCATAGAGAATAATTCCCGGACGAACCACATCATAATGGATGGTTGGCAATTCCATAACCGACGCACTGTTGGCCAAGGTTTTTTTGGGAAGAATTATGCCCTCCCTTTCCAAGGCCTCTTGAAACCCAAGAAATATTTTCTCTTGTTTTTGAGAGAAAGTTTTATCGCAGGCATCCGCTGTGGCCATGTGGGAAAACAATCCCTGCACCTGGAGAGATTCCAGCGCTAGAATTTGTCGGATTTCTTCCCGGGCGGCGTTTTCTTGTGCCGGCTGTTCCACCAGGTATCCGATACGTCCCATACCGGTATCCAACGCGATGAAAACCGAAACCTGTTTTCCCGCCTGGGTGGCCAAAGAAGACAACGCCTTTGCGTTCTCCAAATTACATACCACGGCCATCAAATCATTCTCTATTACCCAAGGCCAATGGCCATCCGGTGTGAGACCTAAAATCAATATGGGATCTTTGATTCCGGCATCTCGCAATTGAACCGCTTCTTCCAAAGTGGCTACGCCAAAAGAAGATACCCCGCTTCTCTTCAGGGTGTCCGCTACCGCAACGGCACCATGGCCATATGCATCTGCCTTGATAATGCCCATGATTTCTGGCATGGGCCCCACTCTTTTTCGGATTTCTTTCACATTATGGGTGAGGTGTTCCAGTTGAATTTCCACCCAGGCGGCCCGCGGAGGTATTTCTTTCATCTATTCTTCCTCCTCCTGCTGCCATTGTTCCAAAAATTCCCGGTACCACTTTTCCGGTCGATCTTCTACGGCATCATATACCAGCTGTCCATCTAAAAAGGTATATCGCACTTTTGCTTCCTTGTTTTCCGGGTTTTGATCAAAGACTACAATATCGGCATGACTCTCTGGTTCCAGCCTTCCCAATACATCTTCCTCTCCCAAAAGCATAGCGGGTTTTTGAAGATAAGTGTCCATAATTTCCTCCATGGGTTTTCCCGTAATGGCCGGGATTTTATTCTCGAAGTCCATGTCGGGAATCACGGTCCACGCTTCGATGCTTCCGAT
>CALFUG010000382.1 GCA_937928455.1 uncultured Clostridia bacterium | reverse complement strand
ATCGGAAGCATCGAAGCGTGGACCGTGATTCCCGACATGGACTTCGAGAATAAAACCCCGGTGATTACGGGAAAACCCATGGAGGAAATTCTGGACACTTATCTTCAAAAACCCGCTATGCTATTGGGAGAGGAAGATGTGTTGGGAAGGCTGGAACCGGGAAGTCACGCCGATTTTGTAGTCTTTGATCAAAACCCGGAAAACAAGGAAGCAAAGGTGCGGTATACCTTTTTAGATGGCCAGCTGGTATATGATGCTACAGAAGATCGGCCGGAAAAGTGGTACCATGAATTTTTGGAACAATGGCAGCAGGAGGAGGAAGAATAGATGAAAGAAATGCCTCCGAGAGCCGCTTGGGTGGAAATTTATTTGGAACATCTAACCCATAATGTGAAGGAAATCCGAAAAAGAGTGGGGCCCGTGCCCGAAATCATGGGCATTATCAAAGCAGACGCATATGGACATGGCGCTGTTGCGGTAGCGGACACACTGAAGAGAAGCGGCGTATCTTCTTTTGGAGTAGCCACTTTGGAAGAAGCGGTTCAATTGCGAGATGCCGGAATCAAAGACTCCATATTGATTTTAGGTCTCACACCGGACGCCCATTGGTCTTGGGTAATACAATATGATTTGATGGCGGTGGTATGCAGTTTAGAGAACGCAAAGGCCTTGTCTTCTTTGGCTACCCAGGCGGGAAAACAGGTTTCGGTTTTCATCGCTTTGGATACCGGTATGGGACGTATTGGATACTTGGTGGAACAGCCGGAAGAAGAAAAAACCGCCCGGGAAGAGATCCGACAAATTCTTGCGTTGGAATCTCTCCAGGTGCAGGGATTGTTTTCCCATATGGCCACAGCAGATGCTTGCGACAAAACCTTTTCTCAAAGGCAAGAGAAAATCTTTCTCCGTTTTCAAGAGGCTTTGGAAAGGGAGGGCATGATTCTCCCCAAAAAAACCTTGGCTAACAGTGCCTCCGTCATGGAATTGCCATCGGTCCATTATGATTTGGTTCGTCCGGGAATTATACTCTACGGATGTGTGCCTTCGGAGGAAGTGGATACCTCTATCCTGGACCTGAAACCAGTGATGTCGGTGAAGGCCAATATCATTCATCTGAAAAAAGTGGGTGCCGGATTTTCCGTAGGATACGGAAGAACTTTTATCACAAAGGAGCCCAGCCTGATTGCTACCTTGCCTTTGGGATATGCCGATGGTCTTTCCCGGGTGTATTCCAATCGAGGCAGAGTTATTTGCAACCAAACCTTTGCACCCATTGTGGGAAATATATGTATGGATCAGACCATGATAGACGTGACCCATGTTCCTGACGTAAAATTGGGAG
>CALFUG010000381.1 GCA_937928455.1 uncultured Clostridia bacterium | reverse complement strand
GAGTCAACACATATATCCAAACTACCAATAGTACGACCGCAATGATGTTCATTCTTCATCTTCCTTTTTGCGTCTTTTTCGGTGAAAAACCATGCCCGTAGCCGCCATCCCGACTATCATAATTGCTCCCAGAACAGGGCCGGTAGATACTCCGGTAACCGTCATAACTTGTGACCCCAATCTAGGAAAATAGGCGGTAATGGTATAGATTTCATTTTCATTTACTCCGAAATAATCGGCGATTTCGGATAATTCCATATAAAATTCGCATTCATCTCCCGGGTTATGCTTCTTATCGTATACCGTAAATGCGGCTTCGCCTAGGTATCTCTTCGGCCATCCGTCATATTCAAAGGCTCCCAAGCCATCATAAATACCCGGGTCCTTTAAATTATCCAAAAAACTTTCCATGGTATTCCCAGGTCCCACATTGGCCAGCGCCACCATCATGGATGTGTCTTCCGTTGGACATCCTTGACCATCGTATAAAATATTATCGTTGATGTAGAAATGCATGGCCCCGGTTTCCAACATTCGATTCAACGTATCCGATTCTTTCAAATGAACGTATATGCGATCATCCTGTAAAACCATGGCACCTTGATGAATGTTTCGGGTATTCCAATAAATATCGGTATGGGTGACTCCGGCCCAATCCGAATAGTATCCGTCGATTTCCAGGTAGTCTCCAATCGCCAGTAGATTTAGCTCCATCTGAAGGGCCTCTTCTGATATTAAGAATTCCTCAGAAAGAGCGCCCGGAGAATCCTCAATCGCTTCCGGAGTAAGTTCTTCTTCCTCTTCCAAGGGTTCCTCGTCATCCAATGGGTTGTCCTCAAGAGGCTCTTCCATGGATGAAGATTCTTCCTCGTTTGGACCGACGACAGCTTCTTCATCGGACTCGTCTATGGGTACTTCCACGGGTCCCTCAACTGCCTCCTGTGTTGTCTCTGGTGAGCCTTCACCAGCCTCGGTGAGTTCCTCCCCTTCAGCATCCACATCCTCCTCCGGTGGAGGCTGGGTCTCCCCATACCCTTCCGCGGTAATACGTCTTCCGCCCAAACTGCTCCAAGTCACCTCTATCACTGGACTCCAATCATCCGTATATCCCAATGATGATAATGGAATGCGCGCTTCAAAAAACAAGCTTTCCGGAGATAAGGTCTCCACATTCAGTGTGGTTTGGTAAGACCCGGCAGCGCCGGATAAGGACTCATACCAACCATCTTGTAACCCAAAACTCCCCAACTCTCTTTCCGGCATAAAGTTCAATAAAACCGGACTATAAGGAGAAATCAAGTCCTCCTCATTGATTTGAATTTCAACTTCCATATTCACATTGGAAGCCCAATCCCCTTGATACGAAATGTATAAGTATCTCTCATCATTAGCGGCTCGTAGCAATCCGGATAATTCTTCTCCGGATCCATTTCTTCCGTCTATAATTCCCCAATCCGAGGAATCCCCATCGATAGATATGGGTGCAGACGACGCAAAAGATGGGTATGAAGTCCATTTCCCAAATACTAGAAGTATAATCGGAACCATTATCCCGGTTTTTATCCAACTGATTTTTTTCATACTACCCATTTTCTTCCAACAAACGATCCAACATCCTTCGATATTTTTCTCCTTCTTTCAAAACCCGAACACTCAACTGGGTCATTATTTCCGGGTTTTCGGAAGGTAGCAATATTTGATTGGAAATGGTACACACATTGAGAGGATTGTCAAAAACTTCGATCTGCATGCAATTCCACCCATTTTCACGAAAGGTAATTTCCAAATCGTCATAAAATACCTCTGCCATCCACTCAACGGAGGGGTATAATCCCTGGAATTGTGTCATTCCATTGAGATAAGCCCCGTTGTATTGAGCAAAGTATCTCCGCGTGATTTCATCGATTTCGGCAAAAGTCACCATATTCGTGGCATTGTTTTTTTTCTCCATGGATATGGTCAATGCAAAAGTATGCCGGTGAGCATTCTTGTGAATACTATCCATACTATGCATTGCATTGATGAAATATTTACAGATATAAAATTTAAGCATATTTTTCATTCCCTATCCAATGAACGGACCTATTCGAACTCTCATAGTGCTACATGCAATAACCCATTTAATTAACTGAATATTCTTACCCATTATATAACAAATCAACCCCATTGGGGAAGAAAGAATTCCGCACCATCACTCGGAACTGCCGTTATTCCACTGCTTGCTTGGGAATTGGAAAAACCGAACTAACCGCTTCCCAATATACCGGATAAAGCGAACCATATATGAATACCTTCTGTAAGCATAAATGAGGAAAATCACACCCATAAGCGAGAGACCGTATCCGATATATCCAAAAACAGTCATACCATAGTGCAATTCCACTTCGTGTGCTCCAGCCGGAAAATCCATCACAATTAAGTTTTCCCGACTCTTCACTGGCCATTTTTCCCCATCCACCTTAGCCTTCCATC
>CALFUG010000380.1 GCA_937928455.1 uncultured Clostridia bacterium | reverse complement strand
GAGATCGTTTTGTAACCCGATATATTAATGACGGGCTATTACACATCTTTCGGATCACCCGAGAAACTTACAACCTTTTTTATCGGGAGGATGCATTGAAGGTGGTTTCCCGGGAGTCTTTATCCGGGCTGGAAGAGGCGATCCAACAAGCGGCAATTCATCCGGAGAAGGAACCTGTCGACTTTGTATATAAATTGTCCTCCCATGTATCCAGTCAACCCATCTGGCTACATGGCCGAGGGAAATATATTCCCTATGGAGAGGGGCGGGGGTTTTTCCTGGTGATGAGCAATGACATCACTGACTATAAGGAAAAAGAAGCGCTTTTGGTAGGAAACCAGCAATGTTATCGTTGGGCTTTGGAAAAGTCCGGCCTAAGGCTCTGGGATTACGATCTGACCACTGGCATATTTGTCAATGCGGAGGGAATTCAATACCGAGGGGCGGAAGCGCTGATGGAGGCGAATGTGGTCCATCCGGACTCTGCGCGGGATTTGGTTCAACTATTTGAAGAAATGCATCATGGCAAAGTCACCGGGGAAACCATATTGCGGGGGCGAATCGCCACCCAAGAATATGATTGGCTGAAGCTGTCCTATCGATTGGTTTATGGAGAAGAGGGGCAACCTCTGCGTGCCTTGGGAATTACAGAAAAAGTACCCGTGGCTATGGGCACCAAACGACGTTTTCTGCGGGAAGAATGGATTCGAAGGTATTGGAAGCGACAAGCGTGGCCCATGTTCCAAATTAATCTTTCTATCAACCTGGTGGAGAAGATTCACTGTCCCAAAGGCCGCTTATGTCAACAGGATGTCCCCGGTACTTATGAGGAACTGCTGTCTCTATTGGTGGCAATGATTGTGGGGGATCGAAAAGCGGCTTCCTTTGAAAAACATCACAACCGAAACACCTTGGTAAAAGCCTTCTCGAAAGGGCAGGAGTCCCTGGAAACCACCATCCATATGAAGGATGAATTGGGCAGGCTGCGGTGGACTACCATTACCCAAAGACTATTGATTCACCCGGACACCGGGGATTTATATTGTTATACCTATATTAAGGATGATGAGGCTCGGATGAAGCGGGAAATGGCCCTGATGGAACCATTGGATTTGGATCCAGTAACTGGGTTGAATACGGAGCCTTTTCTCAGAAACCACGTGGATTCTCCGGAAATGACGGGAGAATGGCACCTTCAAAGCCTGTTAATCGTGGATATGTTGAGCTACTGGTCTCAAAAGAGACAATTGGGACAACAGGAAATGGATAAAACCCTAGCTACTTTGGGAGAAGACCTGCGTTTGATTTTACCTTCTCATATCCTCTGTGCCCTCAAGGATCGAGGGGAATTCTTGTTCTTTTTAACCCCAGAGGCGGGAGAAGAACGGGAAGAGTCAACCAATGCCTTTTTTGACCAGATTCATCACCTCTTTCAGAAGACAGACCCCAAGGGTATTTTTATTTTTGCGGGAGGCTCGGCGCATCGGGAAGAAGGAGAGTCGTATACGGATTTATATCGAAAAGCATATTCCGCCCGGAATATAGCGGCCCGGGAAGATAACTGGGGATATGCTGATTACCAACGGTTTTCTCTTTTGGACAATGAACCGGAAGGAGAAAGCACAGAAAGTGTTCAGTACTACGATACTGCAGGGGAAACGGGAAGCCGGGAGATTCAACCGGAGGAAGAAGAAACCCTGGTGGGGGATTTTCTGTATTGTACTTCCTGTTTTTTGGAAAACGAAGATATTGAAAAAGCCATACTGTTGGTTTTTCAACGGTTGGCGAAACACTATTATGCAGAGAGAGTTTTTTTCGTGGAGGTTGCAGAAAATCCGTATCGGGCCATTTCTAATTATGGATGGAGCCATGGAGAAACGGAATTGACCCGTGATTTCCATTTGTCAGATGAAACGGTTGCCCATCCCATCTTTGAAAATGCACTGCTTCGGAAAGAGGCCATCGTGATTCCGGAAGTCGAAAAGATATTCCCTCCGGATTCACAGACCTATGGGGATTTGAAGCAACGGGGCATCCATAGCATGGTAGCGGTGCCATTTTATGTGGATGGAGAGTCCTCCGGGTTCCTGGGTATGGCAAATGCCATTTCCTACGGAAAAGATTTTCGACTGCTGTCAAATGTTGCTTATATCATCGAGGCGGAAATATCTCGAACCCGCATGATACAGAAGGAAGATCACTGTGAAAGATACGATGAGCTCACCGACTTTTTTAATCGTAAATCCTATTTGGAAGCAGTGGACCGAATCAATCCGGACGTGCTTTCCTCTCTGGGAGTTGTTACGGTAGGTCTTAATGGCATTATGGATTTAAATACGCCTCAAGGAGTTCGTCAATTGGATGAATTGGTGGTGGAAATCGGCAAAAAGCTGAAGGAACTTCTTTACGGTGGGGAAGGGTATCGTATCACAGAGAGAGAATTTGTCATCCTGTATCCGGATTTGGAAGGAGATACATTTCTGTCCATTGGACGAAGAATCCAGACAGAGCTACGAGCTACTTTCCCCGGAGCCACATCCAGTGGATACTGTTGGTCCAGCGAAGATATCGACGTGGAGCGATTGCTGGTTCACAGTGCGGAGTTGAAGCGGGCGGACCATTTAAAATATCGAGAGAACATTCTGCAGCAGGTAGGAGAGCATCATGATGAAGCTCTTCGGAAACTCTTGACGGATATCCAGACGGGAAAATATTTGATTTTCTTTCAACCTATCATGGAGGCCACCACGGAAGAAATACAAAGTGCAGAAGCCCTATTGAGAGGAGTGGATGCACAAGGAAACATCATATTGCCTAGAAAATTTGTTCCGAATTATGAGGCCATAGGATTGATTCGCTATTTGGACATGTTTGTAATGGAAGAGGTTTGTAAAACCATGAGTCAATGGAGAGAAGACAAGCTCCCCATGATTCCGGTGTCGGTGAATTTTTCCAGAGAAACCATTTTAGAGCCGGATATTCTGCCGAAAATGATAGAAATCAGCCAACGATACCATATTCCTCGACAAATGATTCAGATTGAGGTCACGGAAAGAGTGGGAGATATCGAGGAGTCCACCATCGCCAGGGTGGCCAATGCTATCAAGGAAAGCGGATTTTCCTTGGCCATTGATGACTTCGGGTCGGAGTACTCCAACTTGTCGGTGGTTAGCCGGCTCGAGTTGGATGCTCTAAAAATAGACCGGGGACTTATTGCCCAGATGGAGGAAAACCCGGGAGCGGAAATTGTGGTTCGCACCATCCTATCTTTGTGTGAAGAAATGGGACTGGTGTCGGTGGCAGAGGGAGTAGAAACGAAAATGCAGAAAGAGACATTGGCTTCTTACGGATGCAAGTGCTTCCAGGGGTTTTTATTCAGCAAGGCGCTAAGGGTGAAAGAATTTACGTACCGGTACTTGGAACCGAAAAGGAAAGAGGAGGAAAATGATATAGAGCAGTAAT
>CALFUG010000379.1 GCA_937928455.1 uncultured Clostridia bacterium | reverse complement strand
CCAGAAGAAACACTCGTAAGTGGGGGTTTTTGGTTTTGCTTGCCGTCCTGCTCTTAGGGTGTCAGGAAGAACCGATGGAGCCTGCTGAGCTGACAGTAGAAGACCGAGTGTTGGATTGCCCCCTGACCATTACCGTGATGGAAATGGAAGAGGTTGAAAAGGGGGGATTTCCATCCCAATTGCCCCAAGAGGCAATCAACCGAATGATAGAAATAGGGGAAGAGTTGGACCCGGAGAATGCCGACGGCATCGTGGGGCAGCTGAATGCATCTGCTGGCATCGAGGGAGTGGAGGTTTCTCCGGAAATAAGGTGGATGTTTGAGGAAGCGGTGATGCTTTCTGTGGCTACGGAAGGTCTCTTTGACATTACCATAGGTCCCGTGACGGACTTGTGGAAGGAGGCAATGGAAGAAAACCAGGAGCCGAATCCGGCGGACTTAAAGAAAGCCCAGAAGCTGGTGGAGTACGGGCATCTGATTTTCGATGGAAACCAAGTGTCCTTGCGAACCAAGGGAATGAAACTGGATATGGGGTCTATGTCCCGAGGGATTATGATGGATGAAGCCAGTGGACACCTCATGCAAAAGGGAGTTACCAAGGGGGTGCTGACCTGGAGTCAGGATGTTTTATATTGGAATACTCAGTCAAGTATCACCACCCATCGGGCCGTGGGATGGAATCCCCATTCAGAAGAACCACTTTTTCAAGTAGAATTGCAGAACCAAGCCATGGTGGTGGAGGGGGTAGCCAATTGGACCGGCAATGGAGTGATTCCCATCGTAGAACCTCATACAGGTGAGCTATCCGAAACGGACGTAGCCTTGGTATGGGTGATAGCGCCCACTGCGGTGGAAGCAGACGGTGTGAGTACTGCAGCCTATTTGATGGGAGTGGCAGAAGGTCTTCGATTGGTGGAGAAGATGGAAGGGGTGGAGCTGATTTGTTGGACCAAAGAAGGCCAGTGGCTTACAACTCAGGGACTTCAAGGTAAAATCGATTTTTTATAGCCCAACAAATGATATAAACCGTGAAAAGTATGGATAATGTTACCGTAAATAATCTATGAAAAATAAAGCAAATTACAAAAAGTTATGGGGAATGACAAAAGCAGATGTTTTACTGGGCGTAGCCTTCTTGG